>CAYQZO010000322.1:0-2972 GCA_964421925.1 uncultured Acidimicrobiaceae bacterium | reverse complement strand
GCTCCGGCCACGTGCTCGCCGAGGCCACGCTGATGGGAACCTACGGCCGCTGACCGCGCCGATAGGCTGGCTCCATGCTCCGTGTCGGCTCGATCGTGATCCGCGTCGACGACCTCGAGCGCCAGGCCCGGTTCTGGCAGGAGGCCCTCGGCTACGCCCGCCGCGAAGACGACAGCGACGACTTCGTCCTGCTCTACCCGGAGGACGGGAACGGCCCCAACGTGTCTCTGGACCGGGTTGATGCGCCGGTCCAGATCCCGCCCCGCATCCACCTCGACCTGTACGCCGGGGACCAGGAAGCGGAGGTCGCCCGGCTCATCGGGCTCGGTGCCACCGAGGTCCACTGGTCGAAGCGGCCCCCCGACGCCGACTACGTCATCCTCGCCGACCCCGAGGGCAATCGCTTCTGTGTGGTCGACGCCGGGGGCTGACCGGGACGTGGCACAATGAGAGCGGTGCCCCCATGGTGAAGTTCCTGCTCTGGGTGATCCTGCTGGTGATCTCCTGGCCCCTGGCGTTGCTCGCCCTCATCCTGTACCCGATCGTGTGGCTGATAAGCCTTCCGTTCCGCCTGGTCGGTATCTCGGTCTCGGCCGTGCTGGACTTCTTCAACGCGATCATCACCCTCCACGCCAGAGCCTTGCGCGGTCCCAAGGCAGCCTGACCTACCACCGATCGAAGTGGACCACCTCGTCGTAGGGCCGGCGCGCCGGGTTCTCGATGGGCTTGAGCGGCCGGTCACCGGGATACCCGAGCCCAAATAGCCAGAGCAGTCGCTTGTCCTCGGGCAGCCCGAGGATCTCGGCGCCGAGCTCGTAGTCGTGGACCGAGGCGTGGCGCGATCCGATGCCGAGGTCGGCGGCGGCGATCATCATCGCCATCACCGCCTGGCCGAGGTCGAAGTTGATGGTCTCGTTGGCCCGGGCCATGTCGCTGGACGGGGCGACGACGCCGACGGCCGCAGGGGCGTCGGCGATGTGCGCCGCTCCCTGCCACACGTGCGAGAGGCGCTCCAGCTGCTCCGCATCCCGCACCAGCACGAAGCCCCAGCGCTGCTGGTTGCGCGACGACGGGGCCCGGCGCCCGGCTTCGAGGATCTGCTCCAGCTTCTCGTCCTCGATGGGCCGGTCGTCGTAGGCCATGATCTTGCGGCGTGCTCGGATCGCATCCCAGGTTTCCATGGGGCCACAATACGGCGCATGGACATCGCGATGGACGCCTTCTACCTCGGGACCACCGGGGAGACCGACGAGCCGTTCCTCTTCGACGGCAACGACCTCACCACCCACGGCGTGATCGTGGGCATGACCGGGTCGGGCAAGACCGGGCTCGCCTTCGACATGCTCGAGGAGGCCCTGCTCAACCGGATCCCCGCCCTGATCCTCGACCCGAAGGGGGAGATGGGGAGCCTCCTCCTCGTCTTCCCCGATTTCGACCCTGCCAACTTCGAACCGTGGGTCGACCCCGGAGAAGCCGCCGAGAAGGACCGCACCGTCGAGGAGCACGCCGCCGCCGAGGCGGCCAAGCACCAGCAGCGCATGACCACGGCGGGCATCACGCCGGAGCGGATGCAGCACCTCATCGACGGCACCGGGATGACCATCTACACCCCGGGCTCGACCGCCGGCGTCGGGCTCAACATCCTCGGCTCCCTCGACGCCCCCGACCTTGACTGGGACCGCGACGCCGAGACCATCCGTGACGAGATCGAATCCTTTGTCTCCTCGCTCCTCGTGCTCGCCGGGATCGACTCCGATCCGGTGTCGGGCCGGGAGCACATCCTGCTCGCCACCCTCATCGAGCACTTCTGGCGCCAGGGCAGCGACCTCGATCTGGCCACACTGGTCGGCCAGATCCCCAAGCCACCCTTCCGCAGGCTCGGCGTGTTCGAGCTCGACGAGTTCTACCCGGAGAAGGATCGCACCAAGCTGGCCCTGGCCCTGAACGGGCTGCTGGCGTCGCCATCGTTCGCCTCCTGGCTGCAGGGCGAGCCCCTCGACATCGATGCCATGCTGGGCGGCGACCCCACCAAGGCCGCCATCGTCTACCTGGCCCACCTCACCGAAGAGGAGCGCCAGTTCGTGGTCACGCTCGTCCTGTCCAAGCTGATCACCTGGTTCCGCGCCCAGAGCGGCAGCGAGGGCCTGCGCACGCTCGCGTTCCTCGACGAGGCCTTCGGCTACGCCCCGCCCACCGCCGAGCCGCCCTCCAAGAAGCCGATCCTCACCATCCTGAAACAGGGCAGGGCCTTCGGCGTCGGCATGGTGCTCGCCACCCAGAACCCGGTCGACCTCGACTACAAAGCCATCTCCAACTCGGGGACGTGGTGGATCGGGCGGCTCCAGACCGACAACGACCGGAGGCGGATGCTGCAGGCGATGGAGGGCGGAGCCGTCGGCGACTTCGACGCCACCATCGCCGGCCTGGACAAACGGCAGTTCCTGCTCAACGCGGTCAAGGCGAAGGAGCCGGTGGTGTTCGACCGCCGCCACTCGATGTCCTACCGCACCGGGCCCATGACCAGGGAGCAGGTGTCGACCCTGATGCACGGCGGGGAGCCGCCGCCGGCCACCGAGCCGGTCGCTCCTGAGCAGCTCGCAGTCGACGCCATCGCCATGGCCCCGGCCGTGGCCGAGGGACGCCGCGCCGTCTACCTGGACCCGGGTGCCGCCTGGGCCGGAGAGATCGGCGCCGACCCGACGTCCACCCACTACGAGCCGGCGATCGCGGTCAGCGTCGACCTGCTCTACGACGACACCTCCGCGGGGGTCAACCACGGTGAGCAGTACGAGGCGATCATCTTTCCGGTCGGGCCCAGCCTGGACCCGTCCGCCATCATCTCCGTGGACCACGACCCTCGCGACTTCCTCGACGACCCGCCGGGCACCGGCGCCACCTACGAGGCGCCCGAGGCCAAGATCGACACCGCCCGGTTCTGGAGCACGTTCGAGTCCCAGCTGAAGAACCATCTG
>CAYQZO010000321.1:0-2974 GCA_964421925.1 uncultured Acidimicrobiaceae bacterium | reverse complement strand
TGTAGTGGACGTGCGTAGGTCGATCGGGGGGGAGTGTATCAGTCGTCAGTCGACAGTCGTCAGTCCTCAGTCTGGCTGATGACTGAAGACTGAAGACTCAATACGGCGCTTCGATGAAGCGGTTGCGCAGGGAGAGGACCGCCTTGGTGTGGATCTGGCAGATACGCGACTCCGTGACGTTGAGGATCGATCCGATCTCGGCCAGGGTCAGGCCCTCGAAGTAGTACAGCGTGATGACGAGCCGGTCCCGTTCCGGGAGCCGGTTGATGGAGTCGGCCAGCATGTAGCGGGTCTCCTCCTTCTCGAAGGATCCGCCCGGGTCGAGGGCGCGCTGGTCGGCGACCAGGTCCCCCACCGAGCCCGAGTTGCGTTCCTCGGGGCTGAGCAACTCGTCGAGGGCGACGAAGCCGAGCGTCGACAACTCGCCGAGCTGGTCCCGCAGCGCGTCCACCGTCAGGTCCATGTGCTCGGCGAGCTCCTCATCGCTCGGCGAGCGCTGCAACTTGTGCTCGAGCTCGGCCATGGAGCGCTGGATCTCCCTTGCCCTTGCCCGCACCGAGCGTGGCACCCAGTCGAGGGCGCGCAGCTCGTCCAGGATGGCGCCCTTGATCCGGTTCACCGCGTAGGTCTCGAATTTGTAGCCGCGGTCGGGTTCGAACTTGTCGATGGCATCGATGAGCCCGAAGGTCCCGTAGGACACGAGGTCGGCTGCTTCGACGTTGCGAGGCAACCCGGAACCGAGCCGGCCGGCGACGAACTTGACCAGCGGCGCGTAATGCAGGATCAAGCCTTCTCGTGCCCGCTCGTCCCCGGAAGCCTTGAAGGTCTCCCAGAGATCGGCGATCTCGCTCTCGGCCCGCTCAGGCGCGGGGGTGGCTGCGCTCATAGGTCTTCCTGAGGTGTTCTCGCGTGACGGAAGTGTATATCTGGGTGGTTCCCAGTTCGGTATGTCCCAACAGACCCTGCACCGTTCGCAGGTCGGCTCCACCCTCCAGGAGGTGGGTGGCGAAGGAGTGGCGCATGGCGTGGGGAAAGGTCCCGATCCTGGCTGCTACCACTCGACGGATCCCCCGGGTGTCGAGCGGACCGCCCCGTACTCCGACCCACAGCGCGTCGCCGGCGTGCGAGCCGGCGAGCTCGTCTCGTCCTCGCTGCACGTAGGCGTCGACGGCGCTTCTGGCCTTGCCGCCGATCGGGACATCTCGCTCCTTGTTCCCCTTGCCCACGACCCGCAGGAACGCCTCTCCCATGACGTCGTCGGTGGTGAGGGCGGCGAGCTCGGAGACCCTGATCCCGGTTCCGTAGAGCAGCTCCAGTATCGCCCGGTCCCGCAGGTCGACCGGATCGTCGCCGTCGAGCTCGTCCAGGAGCCGTCCCAACGATCGGGCGGGGATGGCTTTGGGGAGGCGCTGCGGCCGCTTGGGCTGGGCGAGCGCTGCGGCCGGGTTGGCCGGCACCACGCCCCGGCGGGCTGCGTCCTCGAAGAACGCCCGCACTGCCGAGGCGCGTCGGGCAATGGTGCGGGGCGCATAGCCGCGGGTGGACTGCTGGGCGAGAAAGCGGCGCACAGTGCGGCGGTCGACCGAGGCCACGTCTTCGATGCCGAGCCGGGAGCAGAGTTCGGCAAACTGGCCGAGGTCGGCCCGGTAGGCGTCGATGGTATGCGGCGATAGCCCGCGCTCGGTCTCGAGACGGCGAAGGTAGACAGCAATGCCAGCAGCCAGCTGGCCCCCCTGGCTCATGGCACCATGGTGGCCGGGTTGGGCGCGCTGGTCAACGATTCGACCGACCCAAATCCTGGCTAGTCCCATCGACCCAGTGCCAGGTCACCCACCGGTGCGCTCGATGATCTCGATCACGTTGCCGTCCGGATCGCGCACCGCCCATCCCAGGCCCGCACCCAGCTCGGCGACGCGAGAACCACCGGCCCGCTCCACCTGCGCGACTGTGGTCGCGACGTCGTCGACCAGCACGTCGAAGGCGATGGTGGCTTCCTCCGGATAGTCGGCGGACCGCCTGGGCACCGTCGCAAACGGCAACAGCAGGACGGTGCCCCCGCGGAGGCCCAGCCGCACGGCGCCGCCTTCCCGCTCGATCTCGCGCAAACCAAGGGCGTCGCGGTAGAAGGCGAGGCTGCGCTCGACGTCGGTGCACACCACGTTGATGTCCCCGAGCGCAGGCTCCGTCACAAGACGAACCTACCAGCGGCCGTTGCGGCCAGCCCCGCCACCAGCCCAAGCTCTTCGACCAGGTCGTCCGGGTCCAGCACCGGGAACGCGCCGTCCCGGATCAGCAGGTTGCAGCCTTCCGACGCTGCCCGGTCCACGTCACCGGGCATAGCGAAGACCGGGATCCCGTACTCGGCTGCCTTCACTGCGGTGATCAACGCTCCCCCGGTCCGGGCCGCTTCCACAACGACGACCGCCGCCGACAGGCCGGCGATGATGCGATTGCGCGGCGGAAAGCGCCAGCCGTCGGGCGGTGATCCGGGTGGGTACTCGGTCACGATGGCGCCGCCGAGGTCGAGGAGCTGCTGCCCGAGTCGCTCGTGCTCACGCGGGTACGCAATGTCGATGCCGCAGCCGAGTACCGCGACCCCGAGTCCCCCCGCCGCAACCAGGCCTCGATGTGCCTCTCCATCGATGCCCCGCGCCAGGCCGGAGACGACCGGCCACCCTGTCCCGGCCGCTGCCGCACCGTAGGCGTGTGCCAGCTCCCGCCCGTAGGCCGTACACCGTCGGGTGCCGACGATGGCCACGCCGGGCACCGCGGGCAGCTCCCCGCGCACGAACAGCAGATCGGGGGCGTCCTCGTAGCGGTCCAGGGGCGCCGGGTAGCCACCCTCAGCCCGATACACAACCGACACTCCCAGCTCCGCCATCTCCGCGCGCCGTTGCTCGGCGTCGGCGGCCGCTCCACCCCGAACATGATCCGAGGTCTTCACCGACCCGCGCTCGATGGCGCGCAGCGCACC
>CAYQZO010000320.1:0-2975 GCA_964421925.1 uncultured Acidimicrobiaceae bacterium | reverse complement strand
TGGCCTCCTGCAGACGGTCGAGGACGGTCTCCGCCCCCTCCTCCACGGCGCGACTCAGGGCGGCGTATCCCCCGGCGCCCCGGTACGCCTCCAGGCTCTCGGGGTCGACCACGCCCACACGAACCAGCAACACCCGTTCCCCGATGGCACCGGTGTGGGTGCGGGTGGTTGTCGGCACCCCCTCCATGACCGCCTGGGGTGTCGCCGGGGCGATCTCGGTGCGGCGAAAGCCGGGATCGTGAACCAGTGCTGCCGGGGCCTGCTCGCAGCGACCGAGACACGGGCTTCGCTCCACCTCGATCCCGTCCAGGCCGGCGATGAGCTGATCGGCATACCGGCCGCACACGATGTCGTCGCACACCCGCACCGTGGTGTGACGCTCCTCGAAGGTGAACTGGTCGTAGAAGGCGGCGACGCCGAACGCCTCGGCGGGGGCAACGGTGAGACGCTCGCACACGTAGCCGAGGCCACCCTGGCTGATCCAGCCCACCGCGTCGTTGAGGGCGTGCAGGGCGGGGAGGAGGAGGTCGCGGCGGGCGGACGCAGAGCGTCCGCCCGTGGCGGTGCGGCCCGGGGTTCCGTTCCCGCCGAGGTCGATCCCGTCGAGGAGCCGGTCCACCGCCGCCCGCTCGGCCTCGGTCGGCGTGGCCACCAGGTGGCGAAGGTCCACCCCTAGTCCTCCCGCTCGATCCGCACCGCGGTCGCCTTGAACTCGGCGGTGCCCGACTTCGGATCCCATTCGTCGAGGGTGAGCACGTTGATGTCGACGTCGTCCGGGTAGTGCAGGGCCATGAACGCCAGCCCGGGGCGAAGCCCCTCGTCGATGCGCACCGGGGCCACCACGCTGCCTCGCCTGGAGGTGACCCTGGCCGGGTCGCCGGCGAAAAGGCCCAGCCGCTCGGCGTCCTCGGGAGCCAGGTCGATGGTGCCTCCGGTCCGGCGAGGCGAGTCGAACTTGTTGGACTGGACGCCCGTGTTGTAGCCGTCGAGGTGACGCCCGGTGGTGAGCCGGATCGGGTACTCGTCGCTGAGCTCGTCGATCGGGGGCAACCACTCCACCGGCGTGAACGGTGCAGGCGGCCCACCCCTCGGCTCCTCCCACAGCCGGCCGTGCAGGAAGGGCGAGCCGGGGTGGTCCTCGTCGGGGCACGGCCACTGCAGGCCGCCAAGCTCCTCCAGGCGCCGCCAGCTCATCCCTCCGTGCCAGGGCGACAGCGAGCGCAACTCGTCCCACGCCTCCTCCGAGGTGGTCGGCGGCCAGTTGTGGCCGAGCCGGTTGGCCAGGTCCACCAGGATGTCGATGTCGTCGCGGGCCTGGCCCGGCGGATCGACCGCCTTGCGCACCCGCTGGACTCGCCGCTCGCTGGAGGTGACGGTGCCCTCGGACTCCACCCAGCCCACCGCGGCGGGGAGGACCACGTCGGCGAGCTCGGCGGTGGCGGTCATGTGGATCTCCTGCACGACCAGGTGGTCGAGATCGCCGAGCACCCGGCGAGCCCGCTCTCCATCGGCCTCGGACTGCACGGGGTTCTCCCCGATGATGTACAGAGAGCGCAGGTCGCCCCGCTCCATGGCGTCGAACATGGCGGCGAGATGCCACCCGGGCTCCGGGTTGAGCGAGACCCCCCACTGCGCCTCGAACTTCCCCCGCAGTTCGTCGCTTGCTACGTCCTGGCCCCCGGGCAGCTTGTTGGGGAGGGCGCCCATGTCGCCGCCCCCTTGCACGTTGTTCTGCCCCCGCAGCGGCACCAGCCCCGACCCCCACCGCCCGACGTGACCGGTGAGCAGCGCGAGGTTGATGAGCGCGAACACGTTGTCCGACGCGGTGTAGTGCTCGGTGATGCCGAGGGTCCACAGCAGCTGGGCGGTGCCGGCGGTGGCGTAGGCGTGAGCCAGGTCGCGGATCGCATCTGCGGGGACCCCGGTGACCCGCTCCCCCTCTTCCAGGGTCCACGGCTCCACCGACTCGCGGTAGGCATCGAACCCCTCGGTGGCGTGCTCGATGAACCATTCGTTGTGCAGCCCGGCGGCGATGATCTCGCGGGCGACGGTGTTGGCAAGGGCGATGTCGGTGCCAACGTCGATGCCGAGCCAGTGGTCGGCCCAGGCGGTGGACGAGGTCTGGCGGGGATCGATGGCGTACATGGTGGCGCCGTTGTCGATCCCCTTGAGGAGGTGGTGGAAGAAGATGGGGTGCGCCTCACGCGCGTTGGAGCCCCACAGAACGATGAGGTCCGTGGTCTCGATCTCCTGATAGGAGCTTGTCCCGCCCCCCGCTCCGAGCGCTGTCGTCAGACCGACGACCGAAGGAGCGTGTCAGGTGCGGTTGCAGCTGTCGATGTTGTTGGAGCCGAGGACCGCCCTGGCGAACTTCTGGGCCATGTAGTTGAGCTCGTTGGTGGTCTTCGAGCAGGAGAACATGCCAAACGCCGTCGACCCGTGGGCGTCGATCGTCTCCTGGAATCCCCGGGCGGCCCGATCGAGGGCCTCGTCCCAGCTCGCCGGGCGGAGGGAGCCGTTGTCCCGCACGTAGGGCTCGGTCAGCCGTGCCACGCCATCACCTCCTTTCGGGGTCAATGCTAGAAGCCGGTCACCTTCCACAGCCGGACCGGCTCATCGAAGCCCTTCAGGGTGTGCTCCCCGGCCGGCTCGAAGGTGAAGCCCTTGCCCAGGGCGAGATGGCGGACCGAGTCGGCGACTACGACCTCGCCGGCGCCGGCCTGATCGGCCACCCGGCTCGCCTGGTGCACGACCGCGCCGTGCAAGTCACCACCTTCCCGGATCGGCTCGCCCGCAGCCATGCCGATGCGCAACTCGAGCGGCGACTCAGCCATCGCCTGCAGCATGACCACGGCGAAAGACAACGCTGCGCTGGCGGTGCGGAAAGCAACGAGCGCGCCGTCGCCCGTGTACTTCACCACTGATCCGCCCTGGTCGGCGGCGATCGCTGCGGTCCGGTCTTCCACCCAGCGGAA
>CAYQZO010000319.1:0-2976 GCA_964421925.1 uncultured Acidimicrobiaceae bacterium | reverse complement strand
CTCGACGATCAGGACGCTGCAGTTCGACGGGTCGCGGTGGCCATCCTCGCCGAGTCCGCGGACCCCGATGCCAGGAACGGAGCGATCCAGCGAGGCCTCCGCGACGGATCGCTGCGGGTGCGGCGCACCGCGCTCGACGCAGCAGCCGACGCCGGTGACGAAGCCTTCCGTTCCACCTTCGAGGAGGCGACGATCGGGGATCCGGATGCCTGGTCGCGGTGGCGGGCGGTGAAGGCACTCGGAGACCTCGGGGCGGAGCAGAGTCGCCGGGTGCTCGAGTCGGCGCTCCACGACGACGAGTTCCGCGTCCGCTTCGAAGCGGAGCGAGTGCTTCGTGCGGTCTAGTGACCCTTGCCCGCGTGCGCGGTGATCGAGAGCTGCGCGGTGTTGAGATGGGCCAGGGCGTCGGCGTAGAGCGGCATCCGCGCCGCGGTGCAGCAGCCGATCTGCAGCCAGCCGATCTGAGAGCCGATGCGGTTGAGCTCACCAAGCGCACGGTCGACCGCATCGGGGTCGGTGCTCGAGGCATCGAGTTCCACGCGCACCGCGTCGAGGGCTTCCTTGATGGCGAGCATGCGGGGGCTGCGATTCGGCTCACAGCACAACTCGTGGAGGCGGTCGACGACGGCGTCGCAGTCGGCGAGGGCGCGGCGGGCGGCGGTGAGGGCGGCGTCGGTCACGGCGTGTGGGCGTGGAAGCGCTCGATGCCGCAGGCCTCACGAAGGGCCGCGGTGGTCTCCATGCGTCCCCGGCCCACCGGCATGCCGGTGGCATCGGCGAGCCGGTTCATCTGGTTGAAGTTGCCGATGACCCCGGCCGCCTCCACCGTGGCCTCGCCACCGAGCACCGACACGAGAGCGGAGCGTGCCGTCGCCAGCAGCTCCTCGTCATCACCGAGGGCGGCGTCGACGAAGGCCACCAACTCCCTGCCCCCTGCGAGCAGCGGATCGACGGCCGGGTCGGTGATGGATCGAGGGTCCCACTCGATGCCCATGGTCTCGGCGCTCCAACTGAGCATGCCCGCATGTGCCAGCACTCAGTAGAAGCACTCGTTGAGCTGGGAGGTGCGTGCCGCCACCAGCTCGATCTGGGTGCGGTGCAGGGACCGGGAGAAGTCCGGGTCGTCCATCTCGGCGAAGGTCATGTACATGGCATCGGACAGCGCCTGCCAGGCCGCGGACTCGGCCGGGACGATTGAGATCGTCTGCGGGATGCTGATGCGCTCCACCATGGGCACGTACGACTTGCCCGCCACCAGGGAATCCGGAGGAGGCGTGCGCGACGGCTCCCCCGGCTGCGGCTCGGGCAGCGCCGGCGGGACGAGCCCGAGGGAGCGGTGGAAGAAATCGATCGAGGACAGCCGGGCGACGATCCCGATGAGCTCGGCATAGGCGGGAAGGTCGAGCCCTTTCTCTGCGAGGGCGGCCACCCAGTCCGCGGTGATGAGCGGGGAGTCGATGGCGATCGTGCGCACCACGTCGATCAGCTCGCCGGGCAACACGCTCCCGGGGGACTCCCCACTCCAGGCGCGCCTGGCCTCGGCGGCGACGGCGACCCGCTCCTCACCCGTGAACCAGGTCCCGGGTGCGGCGAGATACGCCCACTCGGCCAGGATTGCCCGCTCGACGCGAGGCGGGATCCGCAGATCGGTGTCGGTTGCCACGGGAAGGAAAGCTAGCTTGTTCCCGTGACGACGATCACCGGAAGCAGGCGAGCGGTGTTCGTCGCCTTGTTGTTCAGCGCCATGGGGGCAGCCACCCTGGCCGCTCCCGCCCTCGGCATCGTCGCCACCTTCATCATCGAGGAGCTCGACATCTCCAGAGGCCTCCTCGGCTGGGTGCTGGCCACCAGCATCATCCTCGCTGCCGTGCTCTCCCCCATCACCGGCCATGTGGTCGACCGCGTCGGAGGCAAGGTCGCCCTGATCGGCCTCTTCCTGCTCTCCACCATCACCTTCGCCACCTTCGGGCTCGCTCCGGCGGTCGCGGTCATGTTCGTCGCCGCCGCGATGTCCGGCATCGCCCAATCGAGCGCCAACCCGTCGACCAACACCCTGATCGGGGAACACCTGCCGACCGGCGAGCGGGGCGTGGTCACCGGGTTCAAGCAGTCGGGCGTGCAAGCGGCCATCACCCTCGCCGGGCTGACCCTGCCCAGCCTGGCGATCGCCTACGGCTGGCGAACGGCCCTGCTCGTCGTGGCCGCCTTCCCGCTGTTCGGGGCTGTGATCGCCCTGGCCGTGATCCCGCGCCCCGACCACGCAGCCAGGCGTGCCCGCGCGGGCGGGCGACTCCCCCGGTCGGTTCCCTGGCTTGCCACCTACGGCGCGTTGTTCGGCTTCTCCGGCGCCGTCACCTTCTTCGTGGCGCTGTTCGCCGAGGAGTCACTCGGGCTCGACCCCCGGATCGGCGGTCTTGCGGTCACGGTGATCGGCATCGTCGCCTTCGCCGGCCGCATCGGCTGGGCCCGTTTCGCCGAGCGGCGACGCGAGTACCGGGCGCCGCTTGGATGGCTGGCCATGCTCGGTGTCGCCGCGTCGGTCTTGATGCTCGGGGCCACGACGATCCCCTGGCTGCTGTGGCCGGGGGCAGTGCTGACCGGTGCCGGCTCCTCGTCGTGGAACTCGGTGGGGATGCTTGCCGTGATCGACGAGGCCGGGGCGGCGACGGGTCGAGCGTCGGGCATCGTGCTGTTCGGCTTCCTGGGCGGGCTCGGCATCGGACCGCCCATCTTCGGCGCAACGGTCGACGCCACCGGCAGCTACACCACGATGTGGCTGCTCTCCATCGCCACCGCCGCACTCAGCTTCGGTGTGGTGTGGCTGTGGCGGCGCCGACCGGTGGCTCACTAGCGTGCCTCGCCGGGGGGAGCGGCGATGAGCCCACGCAACGATCGGCGGACCATCTTCGGATGGGCCATGTACGACTGGGCCAATTCGGCCTACATCACCGCGGGCAGCCTGGTCTTCGCCCTGCT
>CAYQZO010000318.1:0-2978 GCA_964421925.1 uncultured Acidimicrobiaceae bacterium | reverse complement strand
GGCGTCTACGGCAACGAGGTCATCGTCGGCGAGCAGGGCATGGGCACGGGCGCAGGAATGGCGACCGACGCCGGCCAGGACGCCATGAACATCGACGCCCGCATCGACAAGGGCGGCCAGCTGACCTGGGTGCGGAACCGCATCGACCACCTCAACGGCATCCTTGCCGAACGCGCCGACGCCGACAGCTGATCTACTGGCTGACCGGCGGCTCCGGGGCCGGCGGGAGCGACTGGTGGAGCTCGGCGCGGGCTTCTCGTACGTAGCGAAGCAGCTCACCGAGCACGTGCTCGGCCTCGGCGAGCTGCCGTTCGGCGAAGTCCTCTGACTCCAGCCGGATGCGGCGAGCCTCGCTCTCCGCGTTGCGCACCAGCGTGTTGGCCTCCTCGACGGCTTCCTGAACGATGTGGGACTCGGAGACCATCTCGTCGGATCGCTTCTTGGCCTCGGCGATCACGCCGCGGGCGGTTTCGTTGGTGCGAGCGATGTAGGCCTCCCGCTCCCTCACCATCCAACGAGCGGCACGCATCTCCTCGGGGAGTTCCTTCTGGATGCGAACCAGGTCGTCGAGGAACTCGGCCTGGTTGATCATCACATTCGCAGAGAGTGGGACCTGCCGGGCGTTCTCCACGTCGATCATCAGCTGCTCGATCATGTCGAGCACCCGGCCCGGCAGCGGGGGCGGTGCCGACTCGTGGCCGTCCGGCTCTTCGGGGTGATCGTCGGTCACGCGAACCGTTCCTTCAGGGCCTTGGCCACCACTTCGGGCACGAGGCCCTCGACGGAGCCGCCGTAGCTCGACACGTCCTTGACCAGCGAAGACGACAGGTAGCCGTACTCGGGGCTGGTGGCGACGAAGAAGGTGTCGATCCCGGACAGGGCGCGATTCATCTGGGACATCTGCAACTCGTAGTCGAAGTCGGTGACCGCCCGCAGCCCCTTGACGATGACGTCGGCACCGACGGTCTCGGCGTAGTCGACGAGCAAACCGTCGAAGGACCCGATGGTGATGTTGTCCCAGCGGCCGGTCATCTCGGCGAGCATGGCCTCACGCTCTTCCACGGTAAACAAGGCCTGCTTGGCCGGGTTCCGGATGACGGCCACGATGATCTCGTCGAAGAGCCCTTCGCAGCGCTCGATCACGTCGAGGTGTCCGTTCGTCGGAGGATCGAAGCTCCCGGGGATGAGGGCTGTGGTCACGCTCCCTCCTTTGCATACAGCCACAGCTCGGTGTCACCGTACCGTCGCCGGTCGGTGAGGCGTAGGTTATCCGCCTCGGGCTCGGCACCACCCGCTCTTCGGTGCACCACCACCCGGCCCGTCGCTGAGAGCAGGGCCGCCACGGCGTCGAGCACGGTGTTCACATCATCGTCGGGGTCGGCATAGGGAGGGTCGACGACGACGAGGTCGTAGACGCCGGAGTCCCCGGCGAGGAAGTTGGCGACGTCGCCGGCCACGACTCGCCCGCCCAGGCCGACGGCGTCGATGTTGGCACGTAGCGCGGCAACGGCGCCGCGGTCGCGTTCCACGAAGACCGCGTCGTCCGCCCCCCGGCTCAGCGCCTCCAGCCCGAGTGACCCCGACCCGGCGTACAGGTCGAGAACCGAGGCGCCCTCCACCCGGTCACCGAGGATGGAGAAGAGCGCCTCCCGGGCTCGACCGGTGAGGGGCCGGGTACCGTCGGGCGGTGTCGCCAGCCGACGTCCCTTGGCCGTGCCGGCGATGATGCGCATCAGGACCGCTCGAGCCACTCGGCGTCTTCGCCGAGCAACAGGCTCACTTCCTCGGCCAGCCCCTCGTGCCCGGCGAGCTCCGGATCCTCCTGAACGAGCGCCAGCGCCTCGCGGCGGGCGATCACCAGGGTGTCGAGGTCGCGCAACAGGTCTGCCAGCTTCAGATCGCTCACGCCCGACTGGCGAGCACCGAACACGGTGCCGGTGCCCCGGATGCGAAGATCCTCTTCGGCGAGGCGGAACCCGTCGTTGGTCCCCACCATGGCGGCGATGCGCGCCTCTCCGTCGGGGGTGGTCGGATCGGCGACCAGCACGCAATAGGCCTGGTCACCACCCCGGCCCACCCGGCCCCGGAGCTGGTGGAGCTGGCTGAGCCCGAACCGGTCCGCATCCTCGATCACCATGACGGTGGCGTTGGGCACGTCGATGCCAACCTCGATGACCGTCGTGGCGACGAGCGCGTCGATCTCGCCGGCCCGGAAGCGGCGCATCACATCGTCCTTCTCGGCGGGGCGCATCTGCCCGTGGAGCAGACCGAGCCGCAGGTCCGGATACACCTTGGTGAGGCGCTCGTACTCGGCGGTGGCCGATTTGGCCTCCACCTTCTCTGAGTCTTCCACGAGCGGGCAGACGATGAACGCCTGATGTCCCGCCGATACCTCCGCCCGCACCAGGTCCTCGACCGACGGGTCGCCCGGTGCGACGTGGCTGGTCGCAACCGGGATCCGGCCCGGCGGCATCTCGTCGAGGACGGACACATCCAGATCCCCGTACAGCGTCATCGACAGGGTGCGCGGGATGGGAGTCGCGGTCATGATGAGCAGGTCCGGGTCGTAGTCGCTCGCCTTCTCCCGCAGCTGCACCCGCTGGTGCACGCCGAAGCGGTGCTGCTCGTCGACCACGACCAGGCCGAGGCGGGCGAAATGGACGCCCTCCTGGATGAGCGAGTGGGTGCCGACGACGATGTCCACGTCGCCCTTGGCGATGAGGTCGGTGATCTGCTCCCTGCCGGGGTCGCCGAAGTTGGCAAGCGCCCGGCTCGAGGTGAGGAGGGCGACGTAGACCATCGGACCGTCCTTTGCGAAGAGGTTGTCGGTGCCGGCGGCTCCGGCCCCGCCGTCGGGAGCGAGGCCGGCCTCCTCGAGCATCGTCACCGTCGACAGGTAGTGCTGGTCGGCGAGCACCTCGGTGGGGGCCATGATGGCGGTCTGGTAGCCCGACTCGACCGCGGTGAGCAATGCGGAC
>CAYQZO010000317.1:0-2980 GCA_964421925.1 uncultured Acidimicrobiaceae bacterium | reverse complement strand
AGTTGTCCGAGACGTGCAGCTATGCCTTTGGCTCTTCGCTGCCGCTCATCGCATTGTCCTTGGCCCGGATTATGGCATCGCTGGGGATGGTGCCTGGGGGCGGGATACCATGGCGGGATGCCGTACTACCGCCAGGTGGGAGAGATCCCGCCCAAGCGCCACACCCAGTTCGAGAACCCCGACGGAGGCCTGTACGCCGAGGAGCTGATGGGCGAGGAGGGGTTCAGCTTCGACTCTGCGCTGCTCTACCACAAGTACCTGCCGACCGCGCTGCAGGCCATCGAGCCGGTGGAGCTGGAGGACCAGGAACTCACCCCCAACCACCCGCTCAAGCCCCGTCACTTCAGGACCCACCAGCTCAAGGCGGGTGGCGATCCGGTGACAAGCCGCCACGCGGTCTTGGCCAACGACGATGCCCGCATCTCCTACTTCATCGGCAGCGAGGACAGCCCGCTGGTGAAGAACTCCATCGGCGACGAGATGGTCTACATCGAGGATGGCACCGGGACCCTGGAGACCACCTTCGGTGCGGTCCCATTCCAGCCGGGCGACTACGTGATCATCCCCGCCTCCACGATCCACCGCTGGGTCATCGACGAGTCCAGTGACCCCATGCGGGCGCTCATCCTGGAGTCGATCGGTCACATCGGCCCTCCCCGCCGCTACCTGTCCCGCAACGGCCAGTTCCTGGAGCATTCGCCGTACTGCGAGCGAGACCTGCACGGGCCCACCGAGCCGCTCATCGTCGAACAGGAGGGCGTGGAGGTGCTGGTCAAGACCAAGGCCGGCACCACCAAGTTCGTGTACAACAACCACCCCTTCGACGTGGTCGGATGGGACGGCTGCTTGTACCCGTACACCTTCTCCATCCATGACTTCGAGCCCATCACCGGCCGGGTCCACCAGCCGCCGCCGGTGCACCAGACCTTCGAGGCGCCCAACCTGGTGGTGTGCTCGTTCGTGCCCCGGCTCTTCGATTACCACCCCAAGGCGATCCCCGCCCCGTACAACCATGCCAACGTGGACAGCGACGAGGTGATCTTCTACGTGGAGGGGAACTTCATGTCCCGCAAGGGCTCCGGCATCGAGGCCGGCTCGATCTCGCTCCACCCGGGGGGCCACACCCACGGCCCGCAGCCGGGGAGCGTGGAGGCGAGCATCGGTGCCGAGCGCACCGAGGAGCTTGCGGTGATGATCGACACCTTCCGCCCGCTGTCCCTCGGCCCCGGCGGCCGCGACGCCGAGGAAGACGACTACGCCTGGACGTGGCTGGGTGGAATGTGATCGATCTGTTCTTGCGTTGTGAGCGGCCATATATGGCCGGTGATCACGCAAGAACGGTGGGTAAACGGTGACCGTCCTCATCCCGGACGCCCGCCTGGCCATGTTCGGCGCCCTGATCGACTACGCCGGGCTCTTCCCACCCACGTCGCGGGACATGGAGAGCGCCGTCGCCGGCTACCGGGCCGCCCGCAGCTCGGACGAGGCTTGGATCGCCGGCCGGTTCCTGTGCCCGGCGTCCCGGCTCCAGGAGCTGGCCGGGGTACTCGTGCGGACGATGGAGCCCGGCGAAGCACCCTGGCGGGTGTCGGTCGTGTTCGACGCCGACGACAGCGCCACAGAAGCGGCAGCCTTCCACAACGAGATGGAGCCCGCCGCCACCGTCGACCTGGTGGAGGCCAGAATCCCGCCCGGCGCAGGCGACGAGGAGGGCACCGCGGTGTTCGCCACCGCGGCGACGGTTCACGAAGGTGTCGTGCCGTTCCTCGAGGTGCCCCGGGACGGTGCGGTGCCCGCCACCATCACCCGCATCGCCGGCACCATTGGCAACACCGGCAGGGCCGGTGGCGCCAAGCTCCGATGCGGTGGCCTCACCGCCGACGCCTTCCCGTCGACCCACGAGGTCGCCGAGTTCATCATCGAGTGCACCGAGGCCGGGATCCCCTTCAAGACCACCGCCGGTCTCCACCATGCCATCCGCCACCACGACGAAGAGTTGAACGTGATGCGACATGGATTCCTCAACGTGCTCACCGCCGCCATCGCGGCACACGCCGGGGCGGGCCTGCTCACCATCGAGGCCATCATCGCCGACACCGATCCCGAGGCCTTCGAGGTGGGCTTTGCCGGCGTGGAGTGGCGCGGCGAGCGGGTAGGCGCCAGCGCCATCGACGAAACCCGGAGCGCCGGATTCATCGCCTACGGAAGCTGCGAGTTTGAAGAGCCGGTGGAGGACCTGGCCGGGCTCGGATTCCTCCCATGACCGGGTACGGGGTGTTCTCCACCCCCGGGACCGTGCCACGGGTCGGCTTCGCCGCCGGGGACGACATCCTCGACCTCGCCGCCAACGGAGGATTCGATCTCCCGGAGGGGACGTTCGCCCGTCCCAGCCTGAAGCCGTTCCTCGCCCTCGGCCACGACGCCTGGGCTGCGGCGCGGTCTCGCATCGCCGAGACCCTCGAATCAGGCGCGGGCACGCTGGTCCCGCGGGCCGACGTCACCATGCACCTTCCGGTGCAGCCGCGGGACTACGTGGACTTCTACTCCTCCCTCCATCACGCCACCAACGTGGGCCGGCTGTTCCGCCCCGGCGCAGAGCCACTGCTCCCCAACTGGCGCCACCTCCCGGTCGGCTACCACGGGCGGGCGGGGACCGTGGTGGTGTCCGGCACGGCCATCGTGCGCCCGTCGGGACAGCGCCGGGGTGAGGACGGCCCTGTGTTCGGCCCGTCGACGGCGCTCGACTTCGAACTCGAGGTCGGCTTCATCACAGGGAACGCCAACCGGCTCGGTGAACCGGTGCCGGTTGCCGAAGCAGAGCGCCACATCTTTGGAATGTGCCTGGTCAACGACTGGTCGGCGCGGGATCTGCAGGCCTGGGAGTACCAGCCGCTTGGCCCGTTCCTGGGCAAGTCGTTCGCCACCTCGATCTCGCCGTGGGTGGTCCCATTGTCTGATCTCGCCCCGTACCGGGTCGACC
>CAYQZO010000316.1:0-2990 GCA_964421925.1 uncultured Acidimicrobiaceae bacterium | reverse complement strand
CGGCCCCACCGGGATCGACGGCGCCGGCGTCGATCCTCCCACCATCGCCGCAGCGGAGGGTGATGCCGCCGACGTGATCATCGAGATCTGCCTGCAGAGCGACGAGCCGATCACCCTGTGCCCCATCGGGCCGCTCACCAACATCGCCACCGCCATCGTGCAGCAGCCCGCCATCGTTCGGCGCATCAAGGAGATCACGCTCATGGGAGGCGGTTGCTTCACCGGGGGCAATACCACCCCGGTCGCCGAGTTCAACATCTTCGTCGACCCGCAGGCGGCCAGCATCGTGTTCAACTCGGGCGCCCCCCTCACCATGTTTCCGCTCGACGTCACCCACCAGGCCCTGGTGCGCCCGGAGGACCTGAAGCGATTCCAAGCCATGGAGACACCGGCCGGCGACGCCGTCGCCGGAATGCTCGACTACTACCAACAGCACGATGTCGACAAGTACGGCATGGCTGGTGGCCCGCTCCATGATCCGTGCGTGATCGCCTACCTGATCGACAAGACCATCTTCGGGGGCAAGCCGTGCCGGGTCGACATCGAAACCGAATCTGAGCTAACGATCGGCCAGACGGTGGTCGATTGGTGGGGGGTGACCGGCGCCGACCCCAATGCAGTCGTGATGAACAGCATCGAGCGTGATCGCTTCATCGACCTCGTCGTGGAGAGGATCGGTGCGCTGTGATCCCTCCCGGGCTGTCCATCCCGCCCCTCGACCCTCCCTTCGACCAAGCCCTGGTCGAGGCGCTCGAGTACGTCTTCGACGTCCACGACGACATCGTCGCCATCAACGTCGGAGGCAGCGTCTCCCGTGGCGAGGCCGACCAGCGAAGCGACATCGATCTGTTCGTGATCATCGAGGGCGACCTACGCCACCGCGACCAGCGCATCTTCTCCGGAGTCCCCACCGAGATGTTCTTCAACAACGAAGAGCGGGCCCGCGGCTACTTCGACCAGGACCAGAAGGAAGGGCGCAGCCCCTCGGTCGCCCTCATGGCGTTCGGCCACCTCATCTACGACCCCGACGGGGTGTTCGCCGCGCTGCGCAGCGACGCCCTCGATGTGCTGGAGAAGGGGCCGACGGTGGGCGAGGAGGCCATCACCAAGCGCCGCTACGGGGCGGTCGACCAGCTGGAGAACGCGCTCGACATCGCCGACCGAGACCCGGTGATGGCTCGCATCATGGCCACCGAGGCCGTGTCCCAGGCCATCGCGGTGTGGTTCGTCGAGCGAGGCGGTTGGACGCCGCGGGCCAAGGACCGGCTCCAGGCCCTTCGCGACGTCGACCCGGAGGCGGCGGGCGCCGTGGAGAAGTTCATCGACACCGGCGATGTCACCGATGCCGAGAACGCCATCGGCGTGCTGCTCGGGGTGAGCGGCTTCTTCGAGTGGGAGTCGATCCCGGAGCCCTGATGTGGTCTCCCCCGCGCCGCGGGGGAGCTGACGAGGGGGGCTTCCTATTTGCTCCTCCACGCCCACACGCCGAGCCCCAGTGCGACCAAGAGGACGAACGCTGCGGCGACCATGGCGTCGCCGATCCCGGCGGCCTGCGCCCCAGCAGGCGCATCGGCGGCGGTGCCGCCACCGGCGTAGACAACGGTGCGAGCAGCCCACAACGCACCGAGGACGGCGAACCCGGTCACCGAGCCCGCGGTGCGGTTGATCACCAGCATGCCCGATGTGATCCCCAGCTTGTCCGCCGGCACCGCTCCGAGGACGGCGCTGTTGTTCGGCGAGTTGAACGCCCCCACCCCGAACCCGACGATCAGCCCGACGACCACCATGGGCAGGGCGGTGGTGGCCCCCTCCAGGATGAAGGACGCCAACACGAAACCGGCAAGCGTGATGGCGAGGCCGGCAACCGTGACCGGGCGCGATCCCATGCGATCGGACATGCCGCCCGAAATCGGTGACACGATCCCGAGCGTGACCGGAACCGCGGCGAGCACGAGCCCGATCGCCTGCGGGGAGAGCTCGATGACGTCGGTGAGATAGAACGGGGCCAGCAGGAGCAGCCCGCTGATGGCGAAGAACATCATGAAGCCGGTGACGATGTTCACCGAGACGTCCCGGTCGTGGAACAGCGACAGGTCGAGCATGGGCTGATCGACCCTCCGCTCGACCGCGATGAAGGCCGGGAAGGTCAGCGCCGAGACGGCGAGCAGACCGAGTGTGAGCGGGTCGCGAAACCCGATCTCCTGGCCGGCGGTGAGCCCGAGGAGCAGACAGAGCAGCGCCACGAAGAACAGGCCGGCGCCGACGAAATCGAAGCGCTGTCCGCCGGGTGGCTTGGTATTCGGGATGAAGCGGATCGCGGTGAGCGTTCCCACCACGCCGATGGGCAGGTTGACGAGGAAGATCCACGGCCAGGTCACGGTCTCGAGGATGAACCCGCCCATGATGGGGCCGGCCATGATCCCCACCGAGGCGATGGTGGTCGTGATCCCGAGCGCCCGGCCCCGCTCCGATCGGGGGAACGACTCGGTGATGATGGCGAAGCCGAGGGCGAAGATCATGGCCGCCCCCACCGCCTGGACGATGCGGGCCCCGATGAGGAAGCCGATGGTGGGGGATGCCGCGGCCAGGACGGAGGCGACGGTGAACACGGCGAAGCCGGTGGTGAAGATCTGCTTCTTGCCCACCATGTCGCCGAGGCGGCCGAGGCCGAGGGTGAGGCTGGTCTGGGTGAGCAGATAGGCGATGGCCACCCACTGGACCACGCCGAAGGTGGTGTCGAACTCCTCAACGAGGGTGGGCAGGGCGACGTTGACGATCGTCCCGTCGATGGTGCCGAGGAAGATGGCCATGGCGATGGCCACGAGCACGTACCACTTGTTGGCGTAGTCGATCCCCTCGGGCGGGGTCTCGACGCGGGGATCGTCGATGGCCACTCGGCGGAGGGTAGGGCCGCGGGACCGGTCGTGAATCGACCCAAACCTGTCACACTCGCTAGGTACCATCGCGCCCCATGGCGCGTATCCACGTTG
>CAYQZO010000315.1:0-3015 GCA_964421925.1 uncultured Acidimicrobiaceae bacterium | reverse complement strand
CGCCATGGCTCTGTACGGGTTGGCGCCCCGACTCGCCCTGCTCACCTGGGCGTTCCTCATCGGGTTCCTCATCGTGGGATTGCTCGGCCAGATCCTTCAGTTCCCCCAGTGGGTCATCGATCTGTCGCCGTTCTCCCACACCCCGACGCTCCCGGGCGACATCAGCGCACTGCCGCTCGTGTTGCTCACCGGTGCCGCGCTCGTCCTCATCGGGGCTGGGTTTGCTGGTTTCCGGCGGCGCGACCTGACCTGAGGGGATCGGAGTCCTCGCTCACTCCGACGCTGGCGTCGCCTCGTCGTCCTGCGCCCGGTTGTGGAGGACCATCCGCACCTTGGGGACGATCCACATCCAGGTGAGCATGCCCGCGGCGAGGGCGAGCACGAACAATCCCGCGGAGAGGCCGGTGAAGTGACCGCCGTCGGCGGTGCCGGCCGCCGCGTCGAAGCAGGCGGTGGTCATGCCGGTGAAGTCGACCGATGTGCATCCGAACATGACGATGGCGTTGAAGAACCACCACAAGGCGAGCACGGTGACGATCGCTCGTTGCACCATGGGAAGTGTTCGACCGGCTGGGGACCTCACTTGAGGCTGCTGCACGGTCGCGCGTGTGCGAATCCCGGTATACGAGGGTCCCAGACACGAACGACGGAGAGGACCCCGTATCCTGGGGGCGAAATGGCCTATCAGCCCACCAACCACGTGCGGGTGGTGACCGCGACCTCGCTGTTCGACGGTCACGACGCCACCATCAACATCATGCGCCGGATCCTGCAGGCCACCGGCGTTGAGGTGATCCACCTCGGCCACGACCGCTCCGCCGCCGACATCGTCAAGGCCGCCATCGAGGAGGATGCCCAGGCGGTCGCCATCACCTCGTACCAGGGCGGGCACATGGAGTTCTTCCGCTACGTGCGCGAGCTCCTCGACGACGCCGGGGCGACCCAGGTCAAGATCTTCGGGGGAGGCGGCGGCACCATCCTCCCCACCGAGGGTGAAGAGCTGATGGCCTCCGGCATCACCCGCATCTACTCCCCGGACGACGGGCGCACGCTTGGCCTGCAAGGGATGATTGACGACCTGGTGGAGCAGGCCGACTTCCCGGTGGTCGACGACGCCGAGCTCGACGTCTCACAGCTGACCACCGCTACCCACGGCCTGCTCGCCCGCATGATCACGGCGGTGGAGCACGACCCCGACGGGCCCCTGGTCGCCGCCGCCCGCGACGCCGGCGCCACCCGTAGCACTCCCGTCATCGGCATCACCGGCACCGGAGGCTCCGGAAAGAGCTCGCTCGTCGATGAGATGGTGCTCCGGTTCTTAGCCGACTTTCCCGACCGCACCGTCGCCGTGGTATCGGTCGATCCCTCCCAGCGCCGCTCCGGTGGTGCCCTCCTCGGTGACCGGATCCGGATGAACTCGATCGGGAGCGACCGCGTGTTCATGCGCTCGCTGGCCACCCGCCAGGCCAATCTGGCGCTGAGCCCCTATGTGGCCTCGGCGGTCGACCTGGTCAAGGCCGCCGGCTACGACCTGATCATCCTGGAGACCTCCGGCATCGGACAGGCCGACACCGAGATCGTCGACCACTCCGACCTGTCGGTATACGTGATGACCCCGGAGTACGGGGCGGCCAGCCAGCTGGAGAAGATCGACATGCTCGATTTCGCCAACCTGGTAGTGATCAACAAGGCCGACCGCCGCGGCGCCGAGGATGCCCTGCGCGACGTGCGCAAGCAGTGGAAGCGCAACCACCAGCAGTTCGACCTCCCCGACGCGGAGACTCCCGTCTACCTGACCATCGCCTCCCACTTCAACGACGCCGGCACCAACCGCTTCTACCAGGTGCTGGTTGAGGCGCTCGCCGACAAGTGGGGTGAGGAGCTCGTCCCCTCCCAGGAGCTCACCATCGACCACGGCGGGGAACGCTCCATCGTCCCCAAGGACCGGGTCCGATACCTCTCCGAGATCACCCAGTCGATCCGGGACTACAACGCCCTGGTCGGCGAACAGGCGGAGCTGGCCATGCGGGCCCAGGGGCTCGCCATCGCCGCCGAGGCCGTGGACGATCCGGCCCTGGCCGAAGCCCGAGACGCCGCCATGGCCCGGCTCGACCCCCGGGTCGCCGAGCTGCTCGACCGGTGGGACTCGCGGGTCGATGCCTACCGGGGGGAGAAGGCCAGCTACGAGGTACGGGGCCAGGCCGTGGAGGTCGACGCCGCTACCACAACACTGTCCGGCACCACCATCCCCAAGGTGGTCCACCCCGACTTCACCGGGTGGGGGGACCGGGTGCGCTGGGCCATGCAGGAGAACGTGCCCGGCCGCTTCCCCTACACCGCCGGAGTGTTTCCCTTCAAGCGAACCGCCGAGGACCCGACCCGGATGTTCGCCGGTGAGGGCAGCCCCGAACAGACCAACCGGCGCTTCCACTACCTGTCGGCCGGCATGCCGGCCAAGCGGCTCTCCACCGCCTTCGACTCGGTGACCCTGTACGGCCATGACCCGGAGCTGCGCCCCGACATCTACGGCAAGGTGGGCAACTCCGGGGTGTCGGTGGCCACCCTGGACGACGCCAAGCGGCTGTACAGCGGGTTCGACCTGCTCGACCCCGCCACCTCGGTGTCGATGACGATCAACGGGCCGGCCCCGATGATCCTGGCCTTCTTCCTCAACACCGCCATCGACCAGCGGGTGGAGCGGTACGTGATCGAGCACGACCTCCAGGATCAGGTGGAGGCGGCGCTGCGTGCCAAGTACGACGACCACGGTCTGGAACGGCCCACCTACCACGGCGACCTCCCCGAAGGCCACGACGGCAGCGGGCTCATGCTGCTCGGCATCACCGGTGACGAGGTGGTGCCCCCCGAGGTCTACGAGCAGCTCGCCGCTGAGGTCCTGTCAACGGTGCGAGGAACGGTGCAGGCCGACATCCTCAAGGAGGACCAGGCGCAGAACACCTGCATCTTCTCCACCGAGTTCGGGCTGCGGATGCAGGGCGACATCCAGGAGTACTT
>CAYQZO010000314.1:0-3019 GCA_964421925.1 uncultured Acidimicrobiaceae bacterium | reverse complement strand
GATCCGGCGGCCACCGCCTCCTCAGGGGTCGCGGTACGCGCCTGGTCGTCGGAGACGGCGACGGGCCGGATGCCGGGCGTGACCCGCAGCAGCCCTGGTGCCGTCCGCCGCACCACATCCAGTTCTCGCACCGAGGAAACGACGCCCTCACAGCCCGCCGCAGCTGCGCTCTTGACGAGTGTTGCCACCGTGTGGTCATCGGGAGGAGGGAGGGAAGTGAGCACGGTCACCGCGAGCACACCGGTCTCACCGGCTCCCTCGACCACGGCCTCGAGCATCGCCGGGCCTCCCCCGGCGTGGGCGGTGACCCACCGGGCGCCCCGGTCGGCGAGGTGCCGTGCCGCGGCTGCGACCTGGGTCGGGATGTCGTGCAGCTTGGCATCGGCGAACACCGGGCCCTGCGTGCTCAGTTCATCGACCATCCCGGGACCTGCCCCGTAGAGCAGACCGACGCCAAGCTTGAAGCCGTCGACGTGCCCGGAGAGACGGCCGGCAAGCTCCAGCGCCTCGTCGCCGGATCCGACGTCGAGGGCGACGATCAGCTTCACCATGGCTCGGCGCCCCCCACGAGCTCGCCGATGCCGTCGACGCCTTCTCTCGCCATGAATCGCTTGAGATCCCTCAGGATGCGCCTGCCCACCCGCGGGGTGGCGAAGTGGGCGGTGCCGATGGCGACCGCGGAGGCGCCGGCGAGGAGGTACTCGACGACGTCGGCGGCCGTTTGCACACCACCGCATCCGACGATCGGAACCTCTGGAACGGATCGGGCCACCTCCCACACACAGCGCATGGCGATGGGCTTGAGCGGCGGGCCCGAATAGCCGCCGACGACGCCGCTGAGGGCCGGGCGCCTGGTTGCCACGTCGATGGCCGCGCCCCACGCCGTGTTGGTGAGGACCACCCAGTCCGCGCCGGCACCGGCGACGGCGTCGGCGACGGAGGCGATGTTGACCGCGTTGGGCGACAGTTTTGCGCCCACCGGCTTGTCGGTGGCTGTCCGCACCGCTTCCACCACCGCTGCCGAGGCCTTCGGGTTGAGGGCGAAGGGCTCGCCCTCCAGGTTGGGGCAGGAGAGGTTCACCTCGACGGCGGCCACGCCGGCCGCGGTGAGGCCGGCGGCGACGGTGCCGAACCCTTCTGGATCGGCGGCCACCGCCGATCCCCACACCTGGGTGGGGACGGAGCCGAGTTGAGGCCCGATGGTCTCCCTCCACCGATCGACACCGGGGTTCTGGATGCCGATCCCGTTGAGCATGCCCTGGCCGGCCGGCGCCATCCGGGGCGGCGGCCTTCCCGGCCACGGTTCCGGTGACACCGACTTGGCCACCGCCGCCCCGTAGGCGGAGAAGTCGATGACCTCGGCGAGGTCGACGACCGATCCCACCGTTCCGGACGCCGCGATCAGTGGCGTGGCCAGGGAGGCGGGTCCGAGGCGTGTCGCCAGATCGGTCACGGGGGCCCTCCCTGATGGTGCCACTGCACGCTGTGCACCGCGGTCACCGCGTCACTCGACTCCAGGCTGGCGGCGAGGGCGTGCCCGCCCCGGGCGGTCGTGACGCAGGGAACTCGATGCCGGGTGGCGGCGAGCCGGATCAGCCGCCCGTCACCGCGGGCGCGGCGCCCTTGTGGAGTGTTGATGACCAGATCGATCACGCCGTCCTCGATGAGGCGTACCGGATCGTATGGGCCTTCACCCACCTTGTCGACATGGGTGGCGGGGATGCCGTTGCGGGCGAGGTGGCCCGCCGTGCCGTGGGTGGCATAGATGCGATAGCCGTGGGACGTCAGCAGCGCGGCGATGTCGACCCCGAGTGCCTTGTCCCGCTCGGCGAGGGACAGGAAGACGGTGCCGGTGGCCGGCACGGCGTGTCCGGCACCGAGCATCGCCTTGGCATAGGCGCCTCCCGCCTCGTTGCCGATGCCCATCACCTCGCCGGTGGCCCGCATCTCCGGGCCGAGGATGGTGTCTTCGCCGGGGAACCGCGTCCAGGGCAGCACGGCCTCCTTCACCGCGACGTGCTGCACCGGATCCTGGTCGGTGGCGAGCAGCCCGCGGGAACGCAGGTCGGCGAGCGCCTCACCCATCATCACCCGAGTGGCGACCTTGGCGAGGGGCACGCCGGTCGCCTTGGAGACGAAGGGCACGGTGCGCGAGGCCCGCGGGTTGGCCTCGATGACGAACACCTCCTCACCCTGGACGGCGAACTGGATGTTGAGCAGACCCCGCACCCCGAGCTCGGCGGCGAGGCGGCCGGTGTAGTCCTCGATGGTGGCGACGACTTCTGTGGACAGGGTCTGGGGCGGCATCACGCACGCCGAATCGCCCGAGTGCACGCCCGCTTCCTGGACGTGCTCCATGATGCCGCCGATGTACAGCTCCGACCCGTCGTAGACGGCGTCGACGTCCACCTCGATCGCGGACTCCAGGAACCGGTCGATGAGCAGCGGAGCCTCGGAGAGATCGACCTCGCCGACGGGGCCGTGATACAGCTCGGTGGCGTACTCGGTGAGCTCGTCGAGGGTGTAGATGAGCCGCATCGCCCTCCCCCCGAGCACGTAGGAGGGGCGGACGAGGGCGGGAAGCCCGATGGCTTCGGCGACCGCGACCGCCTCCTCGATCGAGGTGGCGGTGCCGTGGGCGGGCTGCGGGATGCCGGCCTCGGCGCAGAGGGCGGAGAAACGGCCGCGGTCCTCGGCGGCGTCGATCGCCTCCGGCGGTGTTCCCGCGATGGTCCACCCGGCGCTCTCGATGGCGTGAGCGAGACCGAGCGGGGTCTGGCCGCCGAGCTGCACGATCACCGCCTGGGGCTGCTCGGCATCGAGGACGGCGAGCACGTCCTCGGCGGTGAGCGGCTCGAAGTACAGCCGCGCCGAGGTGTCGTAGTCGGTGGACACCGTCTCCGGGTTGCAGTTCACCATCACCGGCTCGTAGCCGGCGTCGGCGAGGGCGTAGGCGGCGTGGACGCAGCAGTAGTCGAACTCGATGCCCTGGCCGATGCGGTTGGGGCCGCCGCCGAGG
>CAYQZO010000313.1:0-3023 GCA_964421925.1 uncultured Acidimicrobiaceae bacterium | reverse complement strand
GGCGACCCGGGGTTCGGCTGCGGTCCTGGGCCGGAAGGACGTGGGTTCGTTGGAGGCAGACAAGGCGGCGGACTTCACCGCGGTATCGCTGGACCGGATCGAATACGCCGGGGCGTTGCACGACCCGGTGGCCGCCCTGCTCTTTGCCGCTCCGGTGACCGTCGACCACACCTACGTGCACGGACGCGCCGTGGTCAGCAACGGGGAGTTGGTGGGCGTGGATTTGCATTCGTTGATCGGCCGCCACAACGCGGCGGCACGCAAGCTGCTGGAGGGCTAGCTGTCGGCGAGATCCGAGAGCACGGCGGCGAGCTCCACGGGTCGGGTCAGGAACGGTGAGTGGCCACCGTCGAGCTCGATGGCTTCGACACCGAAGCGGTCCCGGGCGACGCTGCGCTGCCAGTCGGGGTCTGCGGCGTGGTCGTCGCCGCACACGATGACCGTCGAGGGCACGCCCGGCCAGGCCTGTAGGGGTGTGACCTCGGCGAGCACTCGGTAGCACTGCGGTCGGAGCCGCTCGATCGCCCAGGCCGCATCCTCGGGCGAGGCGTCGTGGTAGAAGAGCTCGGTGGCGGTGTTGGAACCGATCTCCCAGACCTGGTCCCCGAGGTCGGTGAACTCCATGGTCTGGAGCTCGTAGGTCTCCACGGGCTCCGTCTTCCGGATCTCGTTCATGCTGACGCCGGGGCGAGGGACGAAGGCGCACAGGAACACCATCCGGCTCACCCCTCCCTCGGCCGCCGCCACCGGTATGGACAGCCCGCCCATCGAATGGCCGACGAGGACGACGTCGTCGCGACCCTCCATGGCTTCACGGATCGTCGTGGCGTACTCAGCGGCCCCGGCCGCCGGGTCGCTGATGGGGAGATCCATCGCCGTCGCCCGGTGGCCCCGACGCTCGAGGGCAGGGATGAGGCGCTCCCAACACCAGGCGCCGTGATAGCCGCCGTGTACGAGTACGAAATCCACTTTCCGTTCCCCTTCTTGGCTCTATCGCAGCGTACTTGGGGTCGTGTGCCCCGGTCTGTAAGTGATCTGTTAGCGGCGTGTGCCAGGTTCCCCGCGTAGAGTCGGAGAAACGGAGATGGCGACCGTAGAGGCCCCAACCGCTCGCGGTGAGCGAGGCCCGCCAGGGGGTTCTGCCTACGACGGGTTCATTTCGTACAGCCACGCAGCCGACGATCTGTTGGCGCCCAGGTTGCAGGCGGGGTTGCAGCGGTTCGCCAAGCCGTGGTGGAAGCGGCGGGCGTTGCGGATGTTCCGGGATGAGGCATCCCTGAGCGCCAACCCGCATTTGTGGTCGTCGATCACCGAAGCGTTGGACGGCTCGGGGTGGTTCGTCCTGTTGTTGTCTCGGGAGGCGGCGGCCTCGGAGTGGGTGAACAACGAGGTCGAGTACTGGTTGGGACACAAAGGTGCGGAGCGGATCATCCCGGTGCTCACCGACGGGTCCTTCGGCTGGTCCGATGGTGATGTGACCGGGGATGCGGTCCCGCCGGCGCTACGCGGGGCGTTCAGTGATGAGCCGCGGTGGGTGGATCTGCGTTTCGGTGGCTCTGAGGAGCAGCTCGACTTGAAGAACCCCCGGTTCTCCGCGGCGGTGGCTGATATCGCGTCGGCGATCCGGGGTGTCCCCAAGGATGAGTTGGAGGCCGAAGAGGTCCGTCAACATCGGCGTACGGTGCGCACCGCGTGGGCCGCCGTGGGTGTGGTGTTGCTCCTCGCCGTGACCGCCGGGGTTGCCGCTCTCGTCGCCATCGACCGGGGCAACGAGGCCACCGCGCAACGTGAGACCGCCGAGGCCAACGCCGCCCAGGCCGAGCAAGCTGCCGCGCTGGCTGAGGATCAAGCCGCCGTAGCTCGCTCCCGCGAACTCGCTTCTGCGGCGGTGAGCGTTCTCGACGACAACCCGGAGCTGTCCATGCTCCTCGCCCTGGAGTCGATCGGGGCCACCCCGGCCGATCTGGAGGCCTCTCCATCCGGTGTGCTCGCCCTCCGGGAGGCGTTACAGGCCAACCAGCTGCGCGCACGCTTCTCGGCGGGCGGCGAGGGCCCGGTCTGGGCCCGCATCACAGGCGACGGCGCAACTATCTACGCCTGGTCACCGGTGGCAGGAGTCCTGTCCGCGATTGATGTCGCCACGGGCACGACGCTGTGGTCACACGACCAGCCAGGCGGGGACATTGTCGGAGAGGTGACACGCATCGGGCTTAACCCCGATGAAACGTTGGTTGCAATCTCGGTCTTCGGCTCGACCGACGAGGCCGGCGACGCTGTTGCCGGTGCTGAAGCTCGGGAGCCCCAGATAATCCTGATGCGCACTTCGGACGGTGAAGTGGAGGAAGTCCTCCGCCCCGGGTCGTGCCCGTGGCCTGAAGTCGTCGAGAACGGCTTCTCTCCCGACGGCCGCTGGCTCCTCGTGTACACCGGCACACAGTCGTGTTACGACGATCCGGCCGCAGACTGGGTTGCCCTCTACGACACAGCCACCTGGGAGGAGACGCGGCGGCTTGCGATCGACGGTGGGTACTACGAACGGGCTGCATTTGCAGCGGAAGGCGATCGAGTGTTGATCAGCGGTTGGAACGGCCCCACAGAGTTGCGGTCGTTTCCATCTCTCGACCTGATTGCCGATTATGGACCCTCGTCAAGAGCAGCGCTCAGCCCGGATGGGACCCGCGTCGTCCATTTCGAGCCGACCGATGACCAAGGAACGTCGGAAACGGTCGAGCTGAGACCACGGATTCTGGACGCCGACACCGGGCGACAGCTCTTCTACCTCGATGCCGTCGACGACTTCTGGTCAGGTGACTCAATCGTCTTTGCTCCTGACGGGTCCACAGTGGCGATTGTCACTCGGAGTCACGACTACGTCTTCGATATGCAGACTGGACGACTCTTGAGCAGCCTCGGCGAGGCAGGACAAACGAACTCGGCGTCATTCGCGGCCGACGGCGATCAGCTGATCACCGGCGTCTTCGGGTCGGCGCTTCTATGGGATCTTGCCGGCACTTCCGACGAGG
>CAYQZO010000312.1:0-3031 GCA_964421925.1 uncultured Acidimicrobiaceae bacterium | reverse complement strand
GACGGCTCGCGATTGAAGGGCACGGTCGCCTTTCGGGAGGCCCTCGTCGAATTGGCCGACGACTACGTGCCGAGCGAGACCGAGCTCGAGCACCTGCTCTTCGGTGCGATTGAGGGAAAGGGGCTTCCGCCCATCGATCGCCAGGTATCGCTCTCATGGTGGGAGCGGCTTCCCCATCGTGTCGATGCGGTGATCCTCGATTGGCGTCTGATCCTCGATTGGCGTCTGATCCTCGAGGCCGACGGCCGGGCCTATCACACGAAGCGAGATGACTTCGAGCTCGATCGACGCCGCGACAACCTGGCTGCGGCGCACGGGTACCGGGTCATGCGGTTCACCTGGCGCATGCTCACCGAGCAACCGGAGGAGGTCCTTCGATTGGTGCGGGAGGCGGGCCGTTCATACGACTTGCCCGTGCAGGAACCCGGCGCGACGCGCCGGTTCTAGACACGAACGACCCCCCTACCCTCCCCACCATGAAGTTCTCCCTGTTCGGCGTCCCGGTGAAGATCCACTGGTCGTTCCTCATCATCGCCGTGTTCGGGTTGGGCCGCTACACCGAGCCTGCGGACATCGTTGCCTGGACGGCGGCGGTGCTGGTGGCGGTGCTGCTCCACGAGTCGGGACATGCGTTCACCGCACGGGCGTACGGGGGGACGGGCGTCTCCGTGACGCTGTTCGCGCTCGGCGGGTTCACCACCTGGGTGCCGCGGCGCGACATGGGTCCCGGCCGGCAGTTCGTGGTGTCGGCGGCCGGCTCCGCGGTCGGCATCGTCGTCGGATTGGCCCTGCTCTGGCTGAACCGGCAGGGAGTGTTCGTCGACTTCCCCGGCTGGGCGCGGGTGTTCGTGGAGACGTTCATCCTGGTCGGCCTGTTCTGGGGTGTGCTCAACTGGATCCCGCTGTTGCCCCTCGACGGCGGTCACATGCTGCAGCACGCCCTCGCCATCTTCTGGCCGCGCGCGGCACCCCGCATCGCCTTCGCCGTGTCCGCGGTCGTCGGGTTCGGGCTCATCGGGCTCGCCTTCTACCTCGGGGACATGTTCCTCGCCCTGTTCCTCATGTTCATCGTGTTCAGCGGGTTGCGCTCCCGCCCGCCGTCGTACGCCCCGCAACCGCAGCAAGGGCCCCCGGCACAACCGCAGCCCCAGCAAGCCCCGCCGGTGGAGCGCGACGGCGACCCGCCACCCTTCCCCATTTGATCTCGGACGAGGAACGCCGCGCCCGCCTCGGCGTTCTCCACCATCTCGCCGCCCCGGCCTCCGACGTGGAAACGGTCGCCTCCGATCTGTGCGGACTCCACTCCAGCGACCCGGCCACGGTGTACCTGGCGGCCTGGGCGCGGGTCGAGGACTTCACGGTCGGGGACCTGGAGCGGGTGCTGTACGACGAGCGCTCCCTGGTCCGCACGCTAGGCATGCGCCGCGCCATGTTCGTCGTCACTCGGGACGGAGCGGCCACCATGGACGCCGCCTGCACCAGGGCCCTCTCCCCGCGGGAGCGGACGAGGACCATCAAGCTGATCGAAGACGCCGGCATCGCCGTTGACGGCGCCGGCTGGCTGGAACGGGTGGAGGCGGCGACCGTGGAGTCCCTGCTGGCCCGGGGCGAGGCCACCGCAACCGAGCTCTCCGAGGACGTGCCCGAGCTCACCGAGAAGATCGAGTTTGGGGAGGGCAAGACGTGGGCGGGAACGTTCGGCATGTCGACCCGGGTGTTGTTCCTCCTCGCCAGCGAGGGGCGCATCGTGCGCGGGCGGCCCCTCGGGTCATGGCTGTCCAGCCAGTACCGGTGGTCTCCCACCGAGACCTGGCTGGGTGGGCCGCTTCCCGTGCTCGGCGAGGACGAAGCGAGGATCGATCTGGCTCGCCGCTACCTGTCCACCTTCGGTCCCGCCACCGAGACCGACGTCAAGTGGTGGACCGGGTGGAACGTGCGCCCCACACGAGCGGCCATCGAGGCCGTCGGCGCCATCGACTACGAGGCGGTCGCGCCCGACGACTGGGTGGCGTTGCTCCCCGGCCTCGATCCAACGGTGATGGGATGGAAAGAGCGTGGCTGGTACCTCGGGAATCACGCCGAAGACCTCTTCGACCGCAACGGCAACGCCGGCGCAACCGTCCTCTACAACGGCAAAGTGGTCGGGGGGTGGGCCCAGCGCCCGGACGGAGCGGTGGTCTACGAGCTCCTCGAGGAGGCCCCGGTGGACCTGGTCGACGCCAAGGCAGCCGCATTGACGACCTGGCTCGACGGGACGGTCATCACTCCGAGGTTCCGGACCCCGTTGGAGAAACGGCTGAGTACTGAGTACTGGCGCTTGGATTAGGCAACTACTCCAATAGCCCGATATACTCCCCCATCCGGTGTCCCGCCGGAGTCCACGCCTACTTTGAGGCGGCTTACCTGCGGTAAGCCGCTGTCGTAGGTGGAGCGGCTCACAGAAGGGATCGGCTCGCCTTCATGGCGACGCCGATTTTCGTTCGTCAGAACCACTGACCCGAACCTCGGGAAGTGGTGTGCGTCGAGAGAGAGGGGCGGTACCGAGCGTGCCGACCGTACAGCAGCTGGTCCGAGAGGGCCGGAAGCCGAAACAGAAGAAGTCGAAGACCGTGGGTCTCGCCGGCTCCCCGCAGCGTCGGGGGGTGTGCACCCGCGTCTATACCGTGACGCCCAAGAAGCCGAACTCGGCGTTGCGCAAGGTCGCCCGCGTCCGCCTCACCTCCGGCACCGAGGTCACCGCCTACATCCCCGGCGAGGGCCACAACCTCCAGGAGCACTCCATCGTGCTCGTCCGCGGCGGCCGGGTGAAGGACCTCCCCGGTGTCCGCTACAAGGTCATCCGTGGCGCCCTCGACGCTTCCGGCGTCGAGGGGCGCAAGCAAGCCCGCTCCCGCTACGGCGCCAAGAAGGAGTCATAGCCCATGCGTCGTGCACCTGCCGAAGTACGCAAAGTCGAACCGGATCCGGTCTACAACTCGATCCTGGTGAGCCAGCTGATCAACAAAGTGTTGTGGCGGGGGAAGAAGGGCGG
>CAYQZO010000311.1:0-3038 GCA_964421925.1 uncultured Acidimicrobiaceae bacterium | reverse complement strand
GGACCGCGGTGAAGGCATCCCCGCCGAGCTGCGCCAGCGCGTGTTCACGAAGTTCTGGAAGCACGGCGCGCGTGGCGGCTCGGGCCTGGGCCTCTACATCGTCGGCGGCCTGACCAAGGCCCACGGCGGCTCGGTCAGGATCGGCGACGCCGACGGCGGCGGAGCTCGCATCGAGGTCGGCTGGCCCCGGAATCCGCCGTCGGCCTGAGCGTCACCGTCCGCTCATGGCCTGGACCGGGCCAGCAGGAAGATGAAGTACGGCGCCCCGATGAGCGCGACCACCAGACCCGCGGGGATCTGGGCGGGGCTGATCGCGGTGCGGCCGATGGCGTCGGCGACCACGAGGAGCAGCGCCCCGACGAGGATGGCCACCGGGACGACGCGTACGGCCCGTCCGCCGACGAGGGCGCGCGCGATGTGCGGGGCGACCAGGCCGACGAAGCCGACGACGCCGACCGCGGAGACGGCCATGGCCGTGAGCACCGCGGCGGTCAGCAGGATCAGCAGCCGCACCCGCTCCGTGGAGACCCCGACCAGCCGGGGCGTGTCCTCGTCCAGCGTGAGCAGGTCGAGCTCGCGGCGCACCAGGAAGGCGACGGGGAGCGCGAAGGCCAGGGCGATCGCCACCGGGGCGACCTGCTCCCAGCTGCGACCGTAGGTCTAGCCGGACAGCCAGGTGTAGATCCGCGGCGTGTCCCACGGGTTCGAGCGCACCAGCAGGAAGGTGCTGAGCGAGACGGACCCGTACCAGACGCCGATCCCGATGAGGACCAGCCGGTCGGTGTCGATCCCGTGCCGCCAGGCCAGGCCGTAGACGAGACCGAAGGCGACCAGGGCCCCGATCGTCGCGGCGACCAGCGTCGTGGTCGTCGAGGCGGCCGCCGAGCTGCCGCCGCTCCAGCCGGAGGACAGCCCGGTCACCACGATCACCGCGCCCACCCCGGCGCCGCCGGTGATGCCGAGGATCCCCGGCTCGGCCAGCGGGTTGCGGCAGGTCGCCTGGACGAAGGTGCCGGCCAGGGCGAGTGCGCCACCGGCGAGCACGGCCGCGCCGACCCGGGGCGCACGCTCGTCGAGGGCGAACTGGACCAGCGGGATGCCGTCGTCCTGCAGCCAGGCGACGATGTCGCCGGTGTAGAGCCATTGGTGGCCCGCGAGCAGTCCGACGACGACGGCGCCGAGGGTCAGGGCGAGGAGCAGGACGAGCACCACCAGGAAGCGCAGCCGGCTGCGGATGGTGACGGTGGCGCCAGGTGGGCGGCGGGTGGGCCCGGAGTCCCGGCCGCCACGGGCGAGGAGCACCATCACGACGGCGCCGGCGATCGTCGTGGTCACCCCGGTGGGCACGGACATCGCCTCGTCCGCTCCCAGTACGGCGCGGACCAGGACGTCCGCCGCGACGACGACGAGAGCGCCCACCAGGCCCGCGGCCGGCAGGAGCACCGCGTGCCGGTTCAGCGCCGGGACGCGCCGGCCGAGCAGGCGGACCAGGACGGGGGCGCACAGCCCGACGAAGCCGATCGGCCCGGCGACACGGGAAGAAGAGAAGGTCCGGGCCCTCGTCGCCGCGGGCTATCCGTCCGACTTCAACGGCGAGGCGTACGCCACGGTCGCCGGGCAGAACTCGAACAACTCGGTCCGCGTGACCAACGAGTTCCTCGCCGCGGTGATGACCGACGACGACTGGGATCTCACCGCACGGACCGGCGGGACGGTGAAGACGGTGCGGGCCCGCGACCTGTGGCACCAGATCGCCTAGGCGGCCTGGGCCAGCGCCGATCCCGGCGTCCAGTTCCACACCACCGTGAACCAGTGGCACACCTCTCCTGCGGGCGGCGAGATCCGCGCCTCCAACCCTTGCTTCACCGGTGACACCCGAATCGCAACCGACAGGGGGCTGCTTCGGTTCGACGACCTGGTCAGACGAGCCACGACCGGTGAGACGTTCGAGGTGTACACCCACGACGCCACCAATGGTGGCGACCCGCGGGAGACGATCAACCTCTCTCGGCCCTCCCAGATCATGGTGACCGGGACCAACGAGGTCGTAAGCCTCGAGTTCTCCGATGGCCGCCGGATCCGCTGCACACCGAATCACCGGTTCTTCACATACAACCGGGGCTGGGTGCGGGCGAACGAACTGACCGACGCGGACCGGGTCCGTCTGCTCGACCGCGACATCGACTTCGGCATGACGTCCTGGGGGATGCCGGTCTCCACCGATCCGATGAGCTACCACCAGCGGTCCTCGCGCAGGTACGAGGTGCGATTGCCCGAGAAGTGGACCGAGGACTTCGCCCACTACCTCGGCTGGCTGGTCGGTGACGGGAGCCTCACCGGGCAGGCCGCGGTGACGGTCTACGGATCCGAGGAGGAGCAACAGTCGACGATGGTCGTGCACCAACGGCTGCTGCGGGCGATGAACGGTGGAGTAGCGCCAAAGCCGACCGCGATGAAGAACGGGACATACCAGCTGCGGGTCACACGAGGTGCCATCAGGAAGTTCTTCGAGGCACTCGGCGTGACCGCCGTGCGCGCCCCGGACAAGAGAGTCCCATGGTCGATCTTCGAGGCGCCTAAGCCGATCGTTGCCGCGTTCCTCCAAGGGCTGTACGACGCCGACGGATGTGTGTCCGTCGCGGAGAAGAACCGTTACGTCGGCTTGGGCTCAGCTTCGCGAGAGTTGCTCGAGGATGTGCAGCTCCTGCTCGACACGTTCGGGATACACGGGAGCATCTACGCCACGCGCCCACAGGTTGAGAACAGCTTCGAGTCTGTGACCACTTCCGGTGAGCGGCGCAGCCATTGGAGCAGCGCGCTGTTCGATCTGCGCGTCTCGGGCACGGCCCTGGAGACCTATGCGGCACGGATCGGCTTCGATCTTTCCTACAAACAGGACATGCTCGATCAGTTGCTCAGAGAGACCACGCGTTACCGGACCCGTGACTGGGTCACACTCAAGTTGCGATCCGACGGCGGGTTCGAAACCACGTACAACCTGACCGAGGAATCGAACCACTCGTACATCGCCAGCGGAG
>CAYQZO010000310.1:0-3048 GCA_964421925.1 uncultured Acidimicrobiaceae bacterium | reverse complement strand
CCTGCCCACCGCTCAGGACGAGCGGGTCACCGTCCACGTCGCCGAGATCGACGGGCACGACGGTGTCGTCATCGAAGGAGGTAGCGCTTGAACCACTTCCTCACCACCGAGGACCTGAGCCGTGAGGACCTGACCGGACTCCTCGACGACGCCGACAGCTTCGTAGAGGTCCTGGCGCGGCCCATCCCCAAGGTGCCGGCATTGCGGGGCAAGACGGTGGCCACCATGTTCTTCGAACCATCGACCCGCACCAAGCTCTCGTTCGAGAAGGCGGCCAAAGCACTCAGCGCCGACACCATCTCGTTCTCCCCGGGCACCTCGGCACTCAAGAAAGGTGAGAGCCTCAAGGACACGGTGCTCACGGTCCAGGCCATGGGCACCGACGCCATGGTGGTGCGCCACACCGCCACCGGCGCTCCCTGGCGCATCGCCGAATGGGTCGACCAGCCCGTGCTCAACGCCGGCGACGGCGCCCACCAGCATCCAACCCAGGCGCTGCTCGACGCCCTCACCATCCGGCAGCGCTTCGGCACGCTCGACGGGCTCCGCATCGGCATCGTGGGCGACATCCGGCACAGCCGGGTGGCCCGTTCGGACATCTTCGCCTTCACGACGCTCGGCGCCGAGGTGACCATGGTCGGCCCCCGGACCCTGCTGCCCATCGGGGAGTGGCCGGCGACGTCGACCGAGGAGTTCGACGCGATCCTTTCCGAGCTCGACGTGGTGTACCTGCTGCGGGTCCAGGCCGAGCGCGGCGGCGCCTCGGTGTTCCCGTCCCTGTCCGAATACACCAGCCGGTACGGGATGACCACCGAACGCTTCGCCCGGTTGAAGCCGGACTCGGTGGTGCTGCACCCGGGCCCGATGACCCGGGGTGTCGAGATCGCCGACGAGGTCGCCGACGACGAGCGCAGCCTGATCCTGCAGCAGGTGTCCAACGGTGTCGCGGTGCGCATGGCGGTGCTGTTCCGTCTCCTGGAGGGTGAACATGAAGAATGATCTTGCGATAACCGGCGGGACCGTCCTCACCGGGGATGGCGCCATCGAGGCCGACGTCCGCATCGAGGACGGAGTGATCGTCGAGGTCGGCTCCAACCTCACCGCGGCAACCGTCGTCGAGGCCGACGGTGCCTGGGTGGGCCCCGGCTTCGTCGACCTGCACACCCACCTCCGCGAGCCGGGGGAGGAGTGGAAGGAGGACGTCGCCTCCGGATCGGCCGCCGCCGCTGCCGGCGGTTACACCGCGGTGGTGGCGATGCCCAACACCGATCCGGCGACCGACGCCGGACACCTTGCCCGCTTCGTCGCCGACCGCGGCCAACAGGTGGGGTTGGTCGACGTCATGCCGGCCGGAGCGGTGTCGATGGGCCGGCAAGGCTCCCAGCTCGCCCACCTCGACGAGCTGTGGGATGCCGGGGTCCGCGTCTTCACCGACGACGGTGACGCCGTGGCCGACACCGCCCTCATGCGCCAGGCCATGGACTACCTCGCCGGCCGGGGAGGCGTCGTCGCCCAGCACGCCGTCGACCCCGACCTGGCCAGGGGCGGCTACATGCACGAGGGTGCGGTCTCGGCACGCCTCGGCATGTACGCGATCCCCTCTCAGGCCGAGGACGTCGTGATCGCCCGCGACCTGCGGCTCGCCGAGCTCACCGGCGCCCGCTACCACGTACAGCATCTGTCGACGGCCGGGGGAGTGGAGCTCATCGCCGGCGCCAAGGCGGCCGGGCTGGCCGTCACCACCGAGGTGACGCCGCATCACCTTGCCTTCGACCACACCGCGGTGGCCGGCACCGACCCCGCGTACAAGATGATGCCGCCGCTGCGCAGCGAAGAGGATCGCGAGGCTCTGCGTCGGGCACTCGCCGACGGCACCATCGATGCGGTGGCCACCGACCATGCGCCCCACGCCGCCCACGAGAAGGACGTCCCCTTCGAGGATGCGCCAAACGGGATCACCGGGCTGGAGTGGGCGGCGGCGGTGGTGAACACCGTGGCTCCGCTCGACCCGGTCGTGTTCTACACACGGATGTCGGTGACCCCCGCTGCGATCGCCGGCCTCGCCGAGCACGGGCAGTGGGTGGCGCCGGGAGCCCCGGCCAACCTCACCGTGTTCGACCCCGCCACCAGCTGGACCCCCGAGCGGTCCGTGTCCAAGTCGGCGAACACGCCCTACCTCGGGATGCAGCTCACCGGCCGGGTGCTCGCCACGGTGTTCCGGGGTGCCATCACGGCGCGAGACGGCGCCCCCGCACTCCTGATGTCGTGACCCGGGGGGTCCTGGTCACCGCAGACGGCTCGGTCTTCGCAGGACGTTCCGTCGGTGCCGACGGGGTGGCGACCGGGGAGGTGGTGTTCAACACCGCCATGACCGGGTATCAGGAGATCATCACCGATCCCTCCTACGCCGGCCAGATCGTGACCATGACCGCACCCCACATCGGCAACTACGGGACCAACGAGCACGACGACCAGGCGGCCCCGCCGCACGCGGTGGGGCTCGTGGTGCGCTCCATGAGCCGGATGCACTCCAGCTGGCGGGCGGCCGGCGGCTTCGAGGAGCTGCTCGCAGGCCACGGCATGGTGGCGCTCAGCGACGTCGACACCCGGCGACTCACCCGGCACATCAGAGAGCAGGGGGCGATGCCCGCTGCCCTCGGCACCGACGTCGACAGCAGCGAGCTGGCAGAGATCGCCGCCGCGGCTCCCTCGATGCAAGGCCTGGATCTCGTCGCCACGGTGACCACCGACCAGGCCTACCGCGTCGAGCCCGACATCGCTGCGCGGGCGGAGGTGGTCGCTTACGACTTCGGGATCAAGCGGGACATCCTGCGCGCCTTCATCCGTCGCGGGCTCGCCGTCACCGTGGTGCCGGCCTCCACCAGCGCCGCTGAGGTCCTCGCCCTCCAACCCGACGGGGTGTTCCTCTCCAACGGCCCCGGCGATCCCGAGCCGCTCGCCGGACCGATTCGGGCGGTAGGGGAACTCGTGGAACGGGTCCCTGTCTTCGGCATCTGCCTCGGCCACCAGATCCTCGCTCTTGCCCTC
>CAYQZO010000309.1:1972-3051 GCA_964421925.1 uncultured Acidimicrobiaceae bacterium | reverse complement strand
AGAGCCAACCGTCTTCCTTGCCGATGTGGGCCTGGATGCGGTCGACGTACTCCTCGGCGGCGCTCCTGAGGTCGGCTCCGGCCAGGTCGTCGCCCTCACGCGCATCATCGATGGCTCCGGCCATGGTTCGCACCAGCGCTCGGAACTCGACATGCTCCTGGAGCAGCATGGCGATGGGGCCGCTGTCGCGGGGCACCCCTTCCGCCTCGAGCTCGGGGAACAGCAGGTCCTCCTCCTTGCCGTGGTGGCAGGCGTCTGCGAACAACCGGAAGAAGGTGATGGACTCGGCAACGGTGTGGTAGTCCAGAGGAGCTCCACTGCGCTCGGCGTCGAGCATTGCGGAGAGCCTGGACACCACCTGGAGGATCAGCCGGTGCTCCTCCCGGAGCACGGAAGTCGCCGTGTCGCTGGTCACATGAGGAAGCTACTCGCGGCATCGTCGGCTGCGCAAAGTCCCTGGGCACCACTTGCTCGATACGGTCTCGATGGGCACACTCGGGGTGTGGACATCACCTTCTTCGATCGTGAGGTCGAGACCCTTCCGCGGGAGCGGCTCCGCGCCCTCCAGGAAGCGAAGCTCACCAAGGTGCTCGACCGGATCCACGGCACGAATCAATTCGTGACGGCGAAGCTCGATGGCGCCGGCGTGGCGCCGGCAGAGGTCCGCACCCTGGACGATCTGGCGAATCTGCCGTTCACCACGAAGGCGGAGCTCATCGCCGCCCAGGAAGACAGGCCGCTGAGCACCAACTGCACCTTCCCGGAGTCGGCGTACACCCGGATCCATCTCACCTCGGGCACGACCGGCCCCCCGTTGCGGGTCTTCGACACCCCGGAGAGCTGGGACTGGTGGGGAGACTGCTGGGGCTTTGTTCTCGCCGGCGCCGGGCTGACCGCAGACGATCGGTTCTTCATGCCCTTCTCCTTCGGCCCCTTCATCGGATTCTGGGCCGCCGTGTGGGGTGCGGAAGGGATCGGTGCCCTCATGGTTCCGGGAGGGGGTCGAGCGTCAGCGCAGCGACTCCAACTCATGGCCGACCTCGGTGCGACCGCCATGTGCGGCACCCCCACCTACGCGC
>CAYQZO010000309.1:0-1962 GCA_964421925.1 uncultured Acidimicrobiaceae bacterium | reverse complement strand
GAGGTGGCTAGGGAGGTGGGCTTCGACCTTTCGACGATCCCGATGCGGATCACCGTCCATGCCGGCGAGCCGGGGGCCATGCTCCCCGCGGTCAAGGGGAGAATCGAAGAGGCGTGGGGCGCCAAGTGCTACGACCACGCCGGGGCCTCAGAGGTGGGCGCTCACAGCTTCGAGTGCGAAGCGCAGTCCGGGGCCACCCACGCCATCGACAGCGAGTTCATCGTCGAGGTGATCGACCCGGCGACGGGCCTACCGGTCGCCGCCGGCGAGGAGGGCGAGCTCGTTATCACGAACCTGGGGCGGATCGGCTTCCCGGTCATTCGCTACCGCACCGGAGACGTGGTCCAGGTCGACGACACACCCTGTCCGTGCGGGCGGACCTTCACCCGGTTCTCGGGAGGCGTGATCGGGAGAGCCGACGACATGATCGTGGTGCGCGGGGTCAACATCTATCCCGCCGCCGTGGAGAACCTGCTGCTCCGCCACGCTGCGGTGGACGAGTTCCGGGTCACAGCTACTCGAGTAGGCGAGCTGATGCAGATCCGCATCGAGATCGAGTGCCGGGACGGGGCCGACGGTGAGGGCACGGCCCGCGCCGTGCAGGCGGCGTTCGAATCCATGGTTGGACTCCGGCCGCAGGTGACGGCGGTGCCACACGGGGAGTTGCCCCGCTTCAGGCTGAAGGCGCAGCGCTTCTTCACCGAGTGAGGGCCGGCTAGGCCTTGTGATGCCCGGTGGCCTCTACCCAACCGGGCCGGTGGGCGATCACCTGGAGCTCGCTGCTCTCCTCGACGGCAACCCAGCCGTGGCCCCGACCAAGCCCGCTCTGCTTGAACCCGCCGAACTCCATGGCCACATCCGATGCTCCCACCCGATGGACGTTGACGAACACGGTGCCGGCCTCGATGCGGCCGGCGACGTCGAAGGCGTGGTCGACGTCCTCGTCCCACACCGAGGCGGCGAGCCCGAACTCGGTCTGGTTTGCCAGCTCGACCGCCTCGTCCTCTTCGTCGTAGGGAAGAACCGGAACCACGGGCCCGAACTGCTCGCATTGGACGAGCTCGGAGCCCTGCTCGAGGCCGGTGACCACCGACGGGAGCAGGAACCATCCGGCGTCCCACGAGCCGGGATCGCGCCGGGTGCCGACGGTCGACACCGTCGCTCCCGTCGACCCGGTGCGGTCGACGAGCTGGTCGACAAAGCGGAATTGGGGCTCGTTGTTGAGCGGCCCCATCGTCACCCCATCCTCCGTCCCATCGCCCACGACCAGCTCGTCCACGGCGTCGGTGAAGCGCTCGACGAACGCATCGTGGTGGGAGCGATGCACGTAGATCCGCTTGATGTTGTAGCAGATCTGCCCGGTGCCGGCATAGACGCCGCGCACGAACTCGTCGACGAGCCCGTCGGTGATCTCGGCGCCTTCGAGGATCAGCGCCGGGTCGTTTCCGCCGAGCTCGAGGCCGATGTTCTTCACGGTGCCGGCGGCATCTCGCATGAGCTGTCGGCCCGTCTCGGTGCTGCCGGTGAAGCGGATGCCCCGTACGTCCGGGTGCCGGGCCAGCGTCGCCCCGACCTCGCTTCCCGGGCCCGGGACCACGTTGATCACGCCCGGGGGCAGATGACGGCCGAGGATGCGCAGCGTGTCGACGAGGGCCAGGGGGTTGTAGCTGGGGGGCTTGACCACGAGGGAGTTCCCGGCGAGCAGGGCCGGAGCGACCATCAGGTAGGCAAGGTAGACCGGGGCGTTCCAGGGCACGATCACTGCCATCGGCCCCATCGGTCGATGGCGGCGCTCGATCCGGCCCAGCTCGTCATCGCCGACCTCCGGGGTATCGAATCGCTCGGCCAGACCGGCGTAGTAGCGCAGGATCCGGGGCGCCCCGGCGACGTCGTGAGCCGCTTCGGCCAGCGGCTTGCCGTGCTCCAGGGTCAGCAGCCGGGCGCGATCGGCGATGCCGGCGT
>CAYQZO010000308.1:0-3052 GCA_964421925.1 uncultured Acidimicrobiaceae bacterium | reverse complement strand
CGAACACGCTCTCCACGGGCTGGCCCACCAGGTAGCGGATGACGTCGAGCTCGTGGGTGGCGAGATCGACCACGACACCGACGTCGGTGACCCGATCCGGCAGCGGACCGGTGCGAATGGCCCGAAGCTGGTAGACGCTGCCCAGGGTGCCGGCGTCGAGGAACTCCTTGAGCTTGAGGACAGCCGGGTTGTAGCGCTCGATATGGCCGACGGTGGCGATCACCCCGGCTTCTTGTGCCAGATCGACGAGCCGCATGGCGTCGGCCACGGACGGGGCGAGCGGCTTCTCGACCAGGGTGTGGATGCGCCGGCTGATGGCCTCTTCGGCAACGCTGAAGTGGTGCACGGTCGGGACCGCCACCACCACCGCATCGAGCTGCTCGATGTCGAGCATGTCGATGTATGAGGCGTAGGCGGGGACCCGCCGCGCCTTGGCGACCAACTCGCGAGCGTCGGTGTCAGGGTCTGCCACCGCCACCAGGTCGACGCCGGGGAGCTCGGCGAGCACCCGCACATGGTGCCTTCCCATATTGCCGAGCCCGATGACGCCGACGCGCACCAGGTCTCCTTGCCTTCCCCGTATGTTGTCCATGCTCCTCGCCTAACCCGTGGGCGAATCAGCGCCCGACACCGATATAGGTGTGTCCGGCGCGTTCAACTGTCGATCGATCCCAAACGTTCCTGCCGTCGACAATGCACATTGGAGGGTAGTCGGGGAAAGGGAATGACCGATACTCGGCATGGTCGGTGACCAGGATCACCGCGCTCGGTTCCTCCCCGGCCCACGGTGTCAGACCGAGCCGGTCGATCTCGTCGGCACCGTACAACGGATCGGTCACCACCAGTTTGGCGCCCCTGCGCTCCAGTTCGCGGTCGAGGTCGAACGTCGGTGAGCTCGCCACCTCCCGTACCCCGGGACGGTACGAAACACCGAGCGCCACGATGATGCGCCCGGCGAGCCCGCCGCACTCGGCCTCCAACCGTTCGATCACCCAGAGCGGCATGGCCTCGTTGATGTGGCGGGCCTCCCGAACCAGCCGGGAGCCGGAGGTGGAGGCCTCGAGCAGGTACGGGTAGTGGGGAATGCAGTGCCCGCCCACGCCGATGCCGGGACGATGAATGTGGGAGTACGGCTGGGAATTGGCGGCGTCGATGACGGTGGTGACGTCGATCCCCCACTCGTCGGCGAAGCGAGCCAGCTCGTTGGCGAAGGCGATGTTGACGTCGCGGTACGTCGTTTCGGCGAGCTTGACCATCTCGGCCGTCTCCACCGAACCCACCGGACGTACCTCGGCATCCAGGAACGTCTCGTAGAAGGCCACGGCGCGCTCCAGGGAACCGGCGTCGATGCCTCCCACGATCTTCGGATAGGCGCCGAGGTCACGCCACACGCTGCCCGATGACACCCGCTCCGGGCTGAACGCCACATTGACCGTCGCGTTCGCTTCGCGCAGCACCGGAGCGAACCGGCCGGCGGTGGTGCCCACCGGCAACGTGGTTTCGAAGATCACGGTGGCGTCGTCGCCGAGATGTGGGGCCATCGCTCGCACCGCGGCGTCGATGTTGTCCAGGTCGGGGCTGCCGCCGTGGGCGGTGAGGGGGACGAGCACGATGATCACGTCGGCATTGCCGATTCCGTCGCCGTAGCTCGAGGTGGCACGGAGATGCCCACTGCTCACCAGCTCGGCGAGGTGGTCGTCGACGCCGGGTTCGGGGCCGATCGCACTCCTTCCGGCGTTGACCGCCTCGACGACCCGCTTGTCGATGTCGACGCCCACCACCGTCGACCCCCGCTCGGCGTAGTACACGGCGGCGGGAAGCCCCATCTTGCCGAGCCCGATCACGGTGAGGCGAGTCATAGGTCCTCGATCTCGTGTGCAGCAGCAACAATACGCCCGGCGGCCTCATCGTCGACCCGCGGATGGATGGGGAGGCTGAGCACGGCGGCGGCGGCTCGCTCCGCCTGCGGGTATGGATCCGAGCCCCGGAAGGCCCGGTATGCGGGCTGGGAGGGCACGGTCGACGGGTAGTAGATCTCGGCACCGACACCGCGGTCACGCAGCGCCCCGACCGTCTTGTCCCTTCGCGACGGGTCCACCTGCACCGTGTATTGGTGATAGACGTGATCGGCCCCGGCGGGGCTGAGTGGACGTTCCCAGGCCAGGGGCAGCTCGGCGTCGAAGCGCGCCGCGGTGCCACGCCGCAGGCCGGTCCATCCGGACAGTTTGGAGAGCTGGACCCTGGCGATGGCCGCTTCCAGCTCACTCATCCGCAGATTGAGCCCGAACGTCTCGTGCCGGTAGCGCTCGGTCATGCCGTGATCGCGAATCAGGCGCAGTTTGCGGGCGATCGAATCGTCGGAAGTGGTGACCATCCCGCCCTCGCCGCTCGTCATGTTCTTGGTGGCATAGAGGGAGAACACCCCGATACCGGTTGCACCGGCGGCGATGCCGTCGCGACGAGCCAGGTGTGCCTGGGCGGCGTCTTCTACGACGGCCAGTCCGTGTCGATGGGCGAGCGCGGCGACGGCGCCCATATCGGCCATCAGGACGTACAGGTGGACGGGGACCACGGCGGTGGTGCGGGGAGTGATGCGGGAAGCGGCGTCCTCGACGTCGAGCAGGAAGTCATCCCCGATGTCCACGAAGACCGGGCGAGCGCCGACGGCGACGACGGCCCCTGCGCTGGCGGCGAAGGTGAATGCAGGCACGAGCACCTCGTCACCGGGCTCAATACCAGCCGCGAGCAACGCTGCGTACAGACCCAAGGTGGCGTTGGCCACGGCGACCGCGTGCTCGACACCACTGGCGGTGGCGAATTCAGCCTCTAGGTCGGCCACCTCGGGGCCTTGCGCCAGTCTTCCGCTGCGCAGCACCCGGATGACGGCTTTCTCTTCGTCTTCTCCGAGCGACGGTGTGGCGATGGGGATGAACTCGGCGCTCACGGTGCCCCCGGAGGGTGGTCGACCGGCATGCCGTCGCCGTCCACCCAGCCGAGGGGCCGGGCGGGAACGCCGCCTACCAACTGGTATGCAGCCACGTCTTCGGTGACC
>CAYQZO010000307.1:274-3058 GCA_964421925.1 uncultured Acidimicrobiaceae bacterium | reverse complement strand
AGTCGAACTTCTCCACGGCGCGGATCAGGCCGAGGTTTCCCTCCTGGATGAGATCGAGCAGCCCGAGGCCGCGCCCCACGTACTTCTTGGCGATCGACACCACGAGACGCAGATTGGCCTCCACCAGCCGCTTCCTCGCCCGGTCGGCCTGACGCACCGTCCGCTCCAGGATCAGTCGTTCGTCGGCTGGCATCAGGTCGGAGCCGAGCAGCTTCTCCTCGGCGCGGACACCGGCCTCGGTCTGCATGGCGAGCTCGACCTCCTGCTGCGGGGTGAGGAGGGGGTAGCGCCCGATCTCCTGCAGATACATCCGCACCGGGTCGGAGACATGGACGAGCTCGTCGTTGGAGAGGGCGGTCTCGGCGAGCGTGTCGTGGCTCTCCTCGCGGATGGTGACGTCCGCCTCGCGCAGGGCCAGGAAGACCGAGTCGAAGCTGTCCGGCGCGGCCTCGGCGTCCTCGAGCTCCTGGAGCACCTCAGACATGACCAGGAACCCGCGTTGCTTCCCACGGGCGGCAAGCTCTTCGTAGACCTTGGTCGCGGTTTGGTTCATTCGCGTCTCCGGAGTTCCCGGCGCTGTTGCTCTAACGCTATCAATGATTCGAAGCGATCCGAATACCCTTGGGGGTCGCTGTCGGGATCGGTGTCGGCGAGCCGGGATCGCATGGTCTCGATTCGGCGCTCCACCCCCGCCAGCTTAAGCCTTTTGACCACCTCGGCCGCGTCGGGAAGGGGACGCTCGTCGACGGCAAGCCGGCGCAGCAACTCGTGCTCCTCGGTCGTTGCGCTCCCCAGGATGGCGCCGAGGTCCGGCGTAGCGTCGGCGTCGAGGGCGGCGACCGCCGGACCGATGATCGCATAGGCACGGCGATGCAGCTCGCGCTCGAGCAAGGTGGCGTCTGCCTCCAGCTCGCGCACCGTGGGGTCGTTGGCGAGGAGCAGGCGGAGCAGCTCCCGCTCGGCGAGATCGCCGCCGGTCAGCCGCTCTGTTGTCACGGTGGTGCCGGTTGGGACCGGGGCTCCACGGCGGCGCAGCGACGATTCGACGACGTCGACGTCGACGCCGGTGAGCCGGGACACCTGCACCGCGTACTCGTGGCGCACCACGGGATCGGGGTGGAGCCGGATGAGCTTGGCTGCGGCGCCGACCGCCCGACCTCGTGCCTCGGGCTCGGTGAGGTCGTAGCGGTCGAGTTCCCGCTCGATGCGGAACTGCAGCAGCGGCACCGATGCCGCGACCGCTTTCTCTACCGCTGCGGTGTCGCCGTCGGAAACGAGGTCGGCGGGGTCCCGTCCCGGCGGCAGCGCGGCGACGCGCAGGTCGAGGTCGCCCGGAATCGACTGGTCGAAGCCCCGATCGGCGGCTCCCGCTCCTGCTTCGTCGGCGTCGAAGGCGAGCACCACGCGGTTGGAGAAGCGGCGGAGCAGGTCGAGGTGGTCCTCCCCGAGCGCGGTGCCGCAGGTTGCCACCGCCACCGGGAGCCCGGCGAGGTGGAGGGCAATGACATCGGTGTAGCCCTCGACCACCACCGACTCGTCGCGACGCACGATCTCGGACTTGGCCCAGTTCAGCCCGTAGAGCAGCCGGGACTTGTGGTAGATGGGGGTCTCCGGCGAGTTCAGGTACTTGGGGCCCTCAACGCCTTCGAGCACTCTGGCTCCGAAGCCGACGGCGTCGCCTCGCACGTCGTAGATGGGGAACATGAGCCGGCCGCGGAACCGATCGACGAGGTTGCCCCGACGCGACCGGGAGGCAAGTCCGGCGCCGACCATGGCTTCATCCTTGACCCCTTCTGCGCGCAGATGGTCAACGAGCACCTCCCACTCCCCCGGTGAGTACCCGATGACGAAACGGTCGACCACGTCGCTCTCGTAGCCCCGGCTGCGCAGGTAGCCGCGGGCGTGGCCGGCGTCGGAGCCCGACTTGAGCCGCTCGTGATAGAAGGCTGCGGCCTTGTCCACGGCATCGACGAGGCGGGCCCTGCGGTCCTGGCGCTTTGCCGCTTCCGGATCCTGGGTGATGGTCAAACCGGCGCGCCTGGCTAGCAGCTCGACCGAGTCGGAGAAGCCGAGGTTCTGGGTCTCCTGCACCCAGCCGAACACGTCGCCGCTCTTCCCGCAGCCGAAGCAGTGATAGAGCCCGCGGGCCGGGTCGATGGAGAGCGAGGGCGTCTTCTCCTGGTGGAACGGGCAGATCGCCATGACCGAGCGCCCGCTCCGCTTCACCTTGGTGACCTCGGAGGCCAGCTCGACGAGGTCGGTGTGCTCCCGCACCCGGTCGATGTCTTCGCGTGCGTAGGCCATCACACCGGAGGGTAGGGCGTGGCGGTGACGCCGATCTCGTTCAGACCGGCAAGCGCTCCCCCAGGTAGTCGACGACCCCGGTGATGGGGAGCCGGTCCTGGTCCATGGAGTCCCGATCCCGGACCGTCACCCGACGGTCGTCGAGTGAGTCGAAGTCGACCGTGACCGCGTAGGGGGTGCCGATCTCGTCCTGGCGGCGGTAGCGGCGGCCGATCGACTGGGTGACGTCCACCTCAATCGGCCAATGGGGCCGCAGCAGCCCGGCGACCTCGTCCACCACCTCGTTCAGCTCGGGCTTCTTGGAGAGCGGCAGAACGGCCACCTTGATCGGGGACAGCCTCGGGTCGAGCTTGAGCACCACCCGCTGCTCGCCGCGCACTTCCTCGGTGTGGTAAGCGTCGATGAGGAAAGCGAGGGCAGCCCGGTTGGCACCCGCCGCGGGTTCCACGACGTGGGGAACGAAGCGTTCCTCGGTCTCGG
>CAYQZO010000307.1:0-264 GCA_964421925.1 uncultured Acidimicrobiaceae bacterium | reverse complement strand
TCGGTGGTGTGGGCGGTGCCCTCGAGCTCGTCGAACCCCCATGGGAAGTTGTAGTCGATGTCGAAGGTCTGGTTGGAGTTGTGGGAGAGCTCGTCGGCATCGTGCTTGCGGAAGTGCAGGTTCTCCTCGCGCATGCCGAGATCCATGTACCAGGCCTTGCGCTCCTCCACCCAGTAGTCGAACCACCGGTCGGACTCGTCGGGGCGGCAGAAGTACTCCATCTCCATCTGCTCGAACTCGCGGGTGCGGAAGATGAACTTCTCC
>CAYQZO010000306.1:0-3069 GCA_964421925.1 uncultured Acidimicrobiaceae bacterium | reverse complement strand
TGGTATCCCGCCCCCAGGCACCATCCACAGCGATGCCATAATCGGGCCGAGGAAGATGCGATGAGCGGCAGCGAAGAGCCAAAGGCATAGCTGCACGTCTCGGACAACTCGAGAGTGTGCCGGGTAGCGCCGTTAGGGAGGAACCGATGGACGATGTGAAAGCCAGGGCCAAGGAGTTCGCCGCCAACGACCCGTTTCCCCTGATCGGCTTCTCCCACCTGGAGTGGTGGGTGGGCAACGCCTATCAAACGGCGATGTTCCTGCGTTCGATGCTCGGGTTCTCGGTGTCGGGCTATCGCGGCCCGGAGACCGGAGTTCCGGACACGAGCTCTTACCTCCTCGAGTCGGGAAACATCCGGTTCATCGTCTCCGGTGCCCAGCATCCCGACCACGAGATCACCGAGCACTTCGTCAAGCACGGGCCCGGTGTCAAGGACGTTGCTCTGCTCGTTCCCGACGCCGAGGCGGCCTTCGAGATGGCCGTCGAACGCGGCGCCGACATCGCCTACAAGCCGTTCGAGCTGGAGACCGAGCGCGGCCGCCAGGTCGCCGGTGGCATCAAGGCCTACGGGGACACCATCCACTCCCTGATCGAGCGCGAGGGCGACTTCCCCGACTTCGAGCCCCGCAGCGACCCGATCGCGGTCTCCACCGGCCTGCACACCATCGACCACGTGGTGGCCAACGTCGAGGACATGAACCAGTGGGTCGACTGGTACGAGCAGATCTTCGGCTTCACCATGCTCCGCCACTTCGACGACGAGGCCATCTCCACCGAGTACACGGCGCTGATGTCCAAGGTGATGTGGGATGGCGAGGGCATCATCAAGCTGCCCATCAACGAGCCGGCCGAGGGCAAGAAGCGCTCCCAGATAGAGGAGTACCTGATGTTCTACCGGTCGGCGGGCGTCCAGCACATCGCCATGGCCACCGACGATCTGCAGACCACGATGGAGGACGTCCACGCTCGCGGGCTGAGGACCATCCACGTTCCCGACGAGTACTACGTGGAGGCCATGGAGCGCGTCCCCGACCTCGACGCCGATTGGGACCGCATCAAGGCCAATCGGATTCTCATCGACTCCGACGAGGGCGGCCACCTGCTCCAGATGTTCACAAGGATGCTGCAGGACCGGCCGACCGTCTTCTTCGAGCTCATCGAGCGTCGCGGCGCCACCGGCTTCGGGCTCGGCAACTTCAAGGCGCTGTTCGAGGCCATCGAGCGGGAGCAGGCGAAGCGGGGGAATCTGTGAGCTTCCAGCTGCCAGCTACCAGCTGCCAGCCATGAGCCCAACGCTGCAAATCGTCGAAGTCGGCCCCCGCGACGGGCTGCAGAACGAGGACGCCGTTCTCGACACCGCCACCAAGGTCGAGCTCGTCCGGCGCCTCGTCGCCGCCGGCAGCAGGCGCATCGAGGTGGCCTCCTTCGTCCATCCCGAGCGTGTCCCCCAGATGGCCGACGCCGAGGCCGTCGTGGCCGGCCTCGGCCCCAGCCCGGAGAACACCTCATATATAGGGCTGGTGCTCAACCGGCGCGGCCTGGAGCGAGCCACGGCCACCACCGTCGACGAGATCAACTTCGTGGTCGGTGCCACCGAGGGCTTCAACCGGGCCAACGCCGGCGTCTCTCCGGAGGAGACGATGGCCGAGATCGAGTCGATGCTCCCGGAGACCGCGGACAAGGCGACGAGCGTCACCATCTCGGTGGCATTCGGATGCCCGTACGACGGCGAGGTTCCGGTCGAATCCGTGGTTGCGCTCGCCCGCAGGGCAGCGGCGGCCGGAGCCGGGGAGATCGCCCTCGGCGACACCATCGGCGTGGCCGTCCCCGGCCAGGTCCTCGCCGTGCTCGACGAGGTTCGCCCGGTCATCGGCGACGCCGCCCTGCGCTGCCACTTCCATGACACCCGGAACACGGCGGCGGCCAACGCGGTCACCGCCTTCCAGGCGGGAGCTCGCGTCCTCGACGCCTCCGTGGGGGGAACCGGTGGTTGCCCGTATGCCCCAAACGCCACCGGCAACGTCGCCACCGAGGACCTTCTCTACCTCTTCGAGCGCATGGGCGTGTCCACCGGCATCGACCACGAAGCCACCATCGCCACCGGCCGCTGGCTCGGCGAGCAGCTCGGCAAGCAACTGCCGGCGGCCGTGGGCAAGGCGGGGTGGTGGCCGGAGTGAGCCTCCCCATCTCTTTCCTCTCCGATTTCGGCCACGACGACGAGTTCGTGGGCGTCGTCCACGGCGTGATCGCAAAGCTGGCCCCGGAGGTGCGGGTGATCGACGTCGGGCACGACTTTCCTCGTGGCGACGTCCAGACCGCCGCCCTCGCCCTGTTGCGAGCGATCCAGTACCTCCCCGAGGGCGTCGCCCTCGCCGTGGTCGATCCCGGTGTGGGGACCGAGCGAGCGGCCATCGCGGCGCGGACCCCGTGGGGAGTCTTCATCGGCCCGGACAACGGCGTGCTGGGACCTGCAGTGGCGATGATGGGCGGGGCGGACCTCATCGTGTCCATCGAGAACCCCGAGTTTCGCCTTCCCGCCCACGGAGACACCTTTCAGGGCCGGGATGTCTTCGCTCCGGCTGCAGCGGTGATCGCAAGCGGCGAGGCCGGGATCGCCGACCTCGGCCGTCCCGTCGACCCGAGCGCGGTGGTGCCGATGATGCTGCCGCTCGTGGAGCGCGACCGGTTCGGCGCGGTCAAGGCGGAGGTGCTCTGGGTCGACCACTTCGGAAACGCGCAGACCAACGCGGCCCCGGACGACTTGACCGCCATCGGCCTCGAGCCGCGCGGCGACGTGGTCGTGGTGGTCGGGGCCGTTGAGCATCGGATTCCCTGGGTCGAGGCGTACGCGAACGTCCCCGAGGGTGAGGCGCTCGTCCATGCCGACTCCTACGGACAGATTGCGGTGGCGGTTCGCGACGGGAGGGCCGACGAGCAGCTCGGACTCGGGGTCGGAACCTCGATCAGCTTCCGCAGACCCGACGACGAGCGCCTTCGCGTAGTGGAGGGCGGCTAGGGCAGGAACCCGGTGGTCAGCAGCTTGACCACGAAGGCGCCGACGATGAGCA
>CAYQZO010000305.1:0-3083 GCA_964421925.1 uncultured Acidimicrobiaceae bacterium | reverse complement strand
TCGCCAAGGACGACACGGTCGGCCGCGGACAGACCATCGGCGAGGTGCAGTCGGATCACGACCGCAGGATGGTGCTGACGGTGATGCGGTCCTCTCAGCTGCATCGGCTGCTCGAGCCGTTCGGAGAGGTCGCCTTCTTCAAGGTGCTCCACCCGTCGCTGGACGGCTACTGGCGCTTCCTGGGCCGTGTTGACGTCGGCGAGAGCTTCTTCTTCCACGCCCCGGTGGACGCGGACCTCGACCGCGCCGGACTGGCCTCCCTCCTCCACGACACGGTCGGTGCGGACTTCGACGTCGAGTTCGACTACATCGGCTTCTGGGATCTGCGAGTTGCCGTCGCCAAGCGGTATCGAATGGAGAACGTGTTCATCGCCGGCGACGCCGCCCACAGCCACCCTCCCTACGGCGGGTACGGCATCAACACCGGGTTCGAGGACGCCCGCAACCTGGGGTGGAAGCTGGCGGCGACGCTACAGGGGTGGGCCGGAGACGCGCTGCTGGACAGCTATGACGAGGAGCGGCGCCCTGTATTCGCCTCCACCGCCGCCGATTTCATCGAGCGGTTCATAGCCGAGGACCGCGACTTCGTCGCCACCTACGACCCCGACGTCGACCACGAGCGATTCGAGTCCGCCTGGCAGGCACGGGCAACCGATGCCGCCGCGGAGATCGAGGATTTCGAACCCCACTACGAGGGCTCTCCCCTCGTGTTCGGCCCAGAGGGCGGGGTGAGCAGTGCGATCGGATCGCACAGCATGCTCCCGCGAGCGGGCCACCACCTGCCGCCGGTGGTGCCGTTCGAGCAGCTCGGGGACGGGTTTACCGCAGTCGGCCCGGATGCTGCCGCCTTCAGCGCCGCCGCCGAGACGATGGGCGTTCCGCTCACCGCAATCCCGGCGGGCCCGCCCACCATGCTGATCCGGCCGGACCACTACGTGGCCTGGGTCGGGGAAGAGGCCGCCGATCCCGAGGCGATCCTGGCCCGGGCGTTCGGCCGCCCCTAACCGTCGTTCGTGTCTACGGCCTGCGCAGAGAGGGCCATTCACACACGCGACGCGCCCGCGACAGCGGGGGAGACCAGAATGCGCCCCATGTCCTCGCTGGCCGGCAAGACCATCGTCGTCACCGGTGCCGCCTCCGGGATCGGGGCGGAGACCGCCGCAGAGGTCCGCCGGCGCGGCGCCACCGTCGTCGGCGTCGACCGCAACCCGGCGGAGGTGGACGAGTTCCACGAGGCCGACCTCTCCGATCCCGATGCCATCGACGAGCTGGCGGCCGCATTGCCCTCCGGCGCCGACGGGCTGTGCAACATCGCCGGGGTGCCACCCACCGCACCCGCCGCCGAGGTCCTCAAGGTGAACACACTCGGGTTGCGCCGCCTCACCGAGCGTGTCGCCCCAAAGCTGGCCGACGGCGCCTCCATCGTCAACCTCGCCTCCATGGCGGGCAACCGGTGGCGGGACAACATCGCGCAGGTGCAGGCGCTGCTCGCCATCGGCTGGGACGACATCGACCGCTTCGTCGCCGAGCACGGACTGGAAGGCGGCGCCCGCAGCTACTTCCTGTCCAAGGAGGCGGTGGTGGTGTGGACCATGCAGAACCGGTGGACGTGGCGAGATCGGCGGATTCGCATCAACGCGGTGAGCCCCGGGCCCATCGAAACGCCAATCCTCCCCGACTTCATCGAGATGCTCGGGGAGCGTGCCCAGGAGAGCCTGCGCAACCTGGAGCGGATGGGCACGCCGGCCGACGTGGCCCCGACCGTCGCCTTCCTCCTCTCCGACGAATCGGCCTGGATCCGCGGCGCCAACCTGGCCCCGGATGGGGGCATGGGCGCCCATCTCGCCCTCAAGCCCTACGGAATGGAGTGATCCTTGACCCGCCCCGAGGCGGCAAACGGACGGACCTCGATGGGATGCCTGGTGGCGTCGGAGACCTTCCCCGCCCAGTCCAGCGCAGCTTCGTCGCTGTCGGCGTTGATGATGTAGAACCCGCCGAGCATCTCTTTGCTCTCGGCGAACGGCCCGTCGGTGGTGACGACGTCACCTCCGCGGTAGCGCACGACGGTGGCCGCGTCCGGCCCTGCCAGGGCGCCGCCGAACACGAAGGTGCCGCTCTCGTCCATCTCGGCCTCGACGGCGGCGACCCTGGCCATGAAGGCCTGCATCTCCTCGGGAGTCGACGGCGACCCCTCCGTCACGCCTTCGACGGCGTAGGTCGACAACAGGTATTTCTTCACGATGGCTCCTCGATCCGGTGCGGGCGATACCCGCGCTCACCCTATCTACGAACAGGAGCGACGGGCGACGACGTTCCTAGACGGGAGCGAGCACTTCCTCACCCTCGAAGATGATGAGCCCGGCCGCGGTGTTCGACGCCGGCACGTGGTAGTGGCGGTGCACCTCGCGCACCTCCCTGCTGAGCGCACCGCGCATGATGAGCCACATGACCAGCTCGATTCCCTCCGAGCCCGCGTCGCGGAGCAGGTCGGTGTGGGTGGTCTTGGTGAGGCCCGCTGCGTCGTCGGCGAGCCGGTCGAGCCAATCGGTGTCGAACGGGGTGTTGATGAAGCCGGCGCGCTCACCCTGGAGCTGGTGGGACATGCCTCCGGTGCCGAGCACGGCGACCTTGAGGTCCTCCTCGTCCGGGTAGCTCTCCACCGCCCGCCGGATCGCCTTGCCCAGGTTGTAGCAGCGGTTCGCCGTCGGAGGCGGGTACTGGACCACGTTGACGGCGAGCGGGATCACCTTGGCCGGCCACTGCTCCACCTGTCCGTACAGGATCGACAACGGCACGGTCAGGCCGTGGTCGACCTCCATCTCGTTCATGATGGTGATGTCGAACTCGTCGAGGATCAGCGACTGGGCGATGTGGCTCGCCAGCTTCTGGTGGTTCTTGACCACCGGCACCGGGCGGGCGCCCCAGCCTTCGTCGGCGGGCTGGAACTCGGCCGCCGCGCCAAGCGCGAAGGTCGGGATGCAGGAGGCATCGAAGGCGGTGCAGTGGTCGTTGTAGACGAGGAACACCACGTCGGGCTTCTGCTCCTGCATCCACTCACGGGATTTCTTGAAGCCGTCGAAGAC
>CAYQZO010000304.1:0-3084 GCA_964421925.1 uncultured Acidimicrobiaceae bacterium | reverse complement strand
GGAGCGCACCTGCTTTCCGTTGACCCGCACCGCGTCGTTTGCCCGGTCCTGGGCGTCGACGTTGCTCTGGGTGGAGGCTTTCACGTAGGTACCGATACCCCCGTTCCAGATCAGGTCGGCGGGCGCCTTGAACAGGGCGCTGATCAGCTCGTTGGGGGTGAGCACCCCGGCCCTGATGCCGAACAGGTCGGTCATCTCCTGGGTGATTTCGATGCGCTTGGCGCTGCGAGGGAAGACTCCGCCGCCTTCTGAGATCAACTCATCGTCGTAGTCGGCCCACGAAGAACGCGGGAGTGCCGCAAGCCGGGCTCGCTCGTCGTAGGAAGCGTCCGGGTTCGGATTGGGGTCGATGAAGATGTGCCGGTGGTCGAAGGCCGCGATGAGCCGGATGGAGCGGGACAGCAGCATGCCGTTCCCGAAGACGTCGCCCGACATGTCGCCGATGCCGATCACGCTGATCGGATCGTGGTCCACGTCCACACCGAGCTCGACGAAGTGACGCCGCACGGACTCCCACGCCCCCTTTGCCGTGATCCCGAGGGCCTTGTGGTCATAGCCGGTCGAGCCGCCCGAAGCGAAAGCGTCGTCGAGCCAGAAGCCGTACTCGGCGGCGATGGCGTTGGCGGTGTCGGAGAACTTGGCGGTGCCCCGGTCGGCGGCCACCACGAGGTAGGGGTCGCCGGCATCGTGGCAGCGCACCCCCTCTGGGTGGACGGCCTTGCCGTCGACCAGGTTGTCGGTGAGGTCGAGCAGCCCCCTGATGAAGGTCTCGTACCCGGCCTTGACCTCATCCATGCTCGGCCCCGACGGGTCGGCGAAGCGGCGCATCACGAACCCGCCCTTGGCGCCGGTGGGGACGATGACCACGTTCTTCGTCATCTGCGCCTTCATCAAGCCGAGCACCTCGGTGCGGTAGTCCTCGCGGCGCACCGACCACCGGATCCCTCCTCGTGCCACCCGGCCCCCGCGCAGGTGCACCCCGGCGACGTCGCGGGCAAACACGAAGATCTCGAAGAGCGGGGAGGGCTCGGGCATCGCTGGGACCGCCTCGGAGAGGAACTTGAAGGCGAGGGACTGCGTGTCGATGAAGGCGCTCGTGCGCATCGTGGCATCGATCAACCCGAGGAAGCCGCGCAGGATCTGATCCTGGTCGAGGGACTCGACGTCCTCGAGCTCGTCCATGATCCGGAGGCGGATCTCGGCCTCGGTGCCTTCTTCACCGTTCGAGGAGAACCGGGCCTCGAAGAGCCTGATGAGATCGTGGGCGATCTCGGGATGGGCGGCCAGGGCTTCGGCGACGTACTCCTTGGTGAATGCAGGGCTCACCAGCGCCCAGTAGGAGCGGTAGGCGCGCAGCACGTTGATCTGCTCGTAGTCGAGGCCGGCCTCGACGATCAACTGGTGCAGGCTGTCCGAGTCGATGGCTCCGCTGAGCGCGGCTGCGAGCGTCTCCGAGACGCGATCCGAGCACGCCTTGATGTCCAACGCGACCCCGTCACGGCCGAGCACGCCGAAGTCGTGCAAGAACAGGTCGTCGTGCTCGTTCACCAGCCGGGTCGGCACCTCTTCGACGACGGTGAGCCCGAGGTCCTCGACGAGCGGCAGCATGGAGGAGAGGTCGCGCTTGCCCTCTTTGGAGTACACGGCGACGCGGGTGAGGCCCTCGTCGCTGTCGACCTCGTTGTACACGGCGACGGCGAGACGGTCCTTCGAGTCGAGCAGCCGGTCGACGTTGATGATGGCGTTGGCGGCCTCCGGCAGCGGGGTCGAGGTCTGGTAGTAGGTCGGGAAACGGTGGGCGTGGTCCTCGATGAGCCGCACCGCCTCCTCCTCGCCGACGAGCGGGATGAGCTCGGAGAAGAGCCGGTCCTCCCAGGTCCTGGTGAGACGGTAGACCTCGCGCTCGAGCTCCTCGGTCGGCACATCGGGGAACTCCCCTTCGGGCCAGATGGTGAAGTGGATGCGGGCGTCTCCGCTCTCACCCAGGGAGAGCCGGTAGTCGATGCTCTTGCCCTCGAACCGCTCCATGAACATCTGCTGGAGCTCCTGGCGGAGCTCGGCGTTGAACCGCTCCCGGGGCGCGACCACGAGCACAGAGACGTTCCGGTTGAGGGCATCGCGACGGACGAACAGTCGCACCCGCTGGTGCTCCTCGGACTCGAGGAGGCCGACCAGGCTGGAACGGAGATCGGCACGGGAGATACCGAACAACTCGTCCTTGGGAAAGGATTCGAAGAGCTGGACGATGACCTTGTAGTCGTGGGAGCCTTCGATCAGGTCCTCGTCGCTGAGGATCCCCTCCAGCTTGACCCGGAGGATGGGAATCGACGCCGCCGGTTCCATGTAGGCCTTGGAGGTCAGCAGCCCGATGAGGCGTGCCTCTCCCTCGGTGACGCCATCGGCGTCGACCCGGCGCAGCCCGATGTAGTCCATGCGCGCATCCCGGTGCACGGTCGAGTACGAGTTGGTCTTGGAGACCACGAGCTGGTCCGACTCCTCGTACCGGAACCGGACGTCGTCGGGGAGCTCGCTGAGGGGAACGGGCGTGGAGTACCGGCTCCTGGTGTCGTCCGACAGGATGCCGAGCCCGGACCCCGGAGCGGTCTGCAGCGCCCGCTCACCGTCGTCGGCGTCGACGATCTCGTACTCGCGGTAGCCGAGGAAGATGAAGTTGTCGTCCAGGAGCCACTCCAGGAACGCCACGTTCTCGGCTACCGCTTCGTCGCCGAAGTAGTCGGCATCGTCCCGGGCGTACCCGATCATGGTCTCCACGGCCTCTCGCATGGGGACGAAGTCCGCGACGACCGTGCGCACCTGGGCGAGCAGCGACTCGATGGCGGTCTTCAGCGCTGCGGCGGCGTCGCGGTCGAGGATCTCGGCGAGCTCGTAGTGCTGGAACGACTCGCGATGGTCGGCGCCGCGCCCCCGCACCACGTCGACCAGATTGCTGTCTTCGTCCCGGATGGTGCCGATCACGGGGTGGAAGTGCCGGGCCACGGTGTATCCGCGACGGCCGAGGAGGGCGAGCACGGAGTCGATGAGGAACGGCGAGTCGTCGGTGACGATCTCGACCACCGACCCGGG
>CAYQZO010000303.1:0-3096 GCA_964421925.1 uncultured Acidimicrobiaceae bacterium | reverse complement strand
CGGCCGGCGCCTCGCTGCCGCTCGCCGGCGGTGACGCGGTCGTGCTGGGCGCCACCGTGGTCGTTGTCGACGTGGTGGTCGTCGTCGTGGTGGTGGTCGGGCACTCCCCGCCCCCGGGCAGGTCGCACGGGTGGCGCTGGATCTTGCGGATCGTCCCCCGGTAGTGGTGGGTGTAGGGCTCCCTGACCACGGTCCCGTCCCCGTAGGTGATGATCCGGGTGACGGTGACGCTGAACCCCCCCGACCCGCTCTTCACGACCTTCTCGGTGCCCGGTTCCAGGCTGGGGTTGGGCTCGTAGACGACGCGGGGGCCGGTGTAGCCGAAGCGACCGCTTCTCTCGGCCGTGCACTCCCGGTCGCCGGTGTTGCCGTAGAACTTGACGGTGATGGTGTGGGCGGTGTAGGTGTTGCGGATGATCACCGGGGCCGCAGAGTCGTTTCCGAATCGGACGTCGGGGGCCGGGTAGCCGAGGGTCGCCTCCCTGCCCTCGGGGTAGCGGGAGATGGCCAGGCTGTGCGGAGTGTGGTCCAGGTCTGCGTAGCAGCCGAAGAAGATGGCGTTGTAGATGGTGGTCCCGTACTGGCTGACCCCGCCCCCGACGTTGGCCGGGCTGTCGCAGCAGGTGACCTCGCCCATGATGATCGCCCCGTCCCGCTTGTACCCCTTCTCTTCGGTGCGCTGTCCGATGAACTCGTTGATGGAGAACTCTTCGCCCGGCCACACCACGTGGCCATCGATGGTGTCGGCCATGAGCTTGATGTTGTGCACCCGGTTGACGCCGGGCATGGTGGTGGTGAACTCGGAGACGAGGCCGAGCGGGCCCCACGCCTCGACGTCGTCCATGCCGTACTCGGGCTCCTCGCCGGGCATGTAGGGCAGGGTGCCGCTCAGACCGCTGGTTGCCGCCTCGAAGAGGGCAGCGGTCGCCGCCACCGGGTCGACGGCGAGTCCGGGCTGGGACGGGATGATCGTGACCTCGTCGGTGGCGACGTCGACGTCGAAGGACACGTTGACCGGTGCGATGTTCAGGGTGTCGCCGTATTCCTCCAGGTATGCGGCGACGGCCTCCTCGCTGAGCGAGATGTCGATGCTGGCGTCGGAGTGCTCCACGACCTCGACCTCGATGGCTTCGGCCAGCTGGTTCCTGGTGAGCACGAAGCGGACGCCGCGGCTGATGTCGTTGAGGACCGCAGGCCGGGAGAGCATGAACTCCAGCGTGTTCACCGCCTCGTCGACCTCGTCGCTTGTGAGTGTCGGGTGGGACTCGCTCAACTCGAGGGCGACCGGGGACCGCTGGGTGGAGGTAAGGGATGCAGCGACGAGCGCCGGGGCGGCGGAGCGGTCGATGCCCATCCCGACCGCGGGGTACTCGTAGGTGACCTCGCCGTCGACGATGGCGACCGCGCCCTCATAGGGCGGGTTGGTGATGGCCTGCCGCTCCCACGACACGAGCTGCTCGTCGAGGGCGGCCTCGTCGATGGACCACTGCATCTCCAGGTCGATGTGGTCGCCGAAGCTCTCCACCCAGGTGAAGAAGCCGCCGAAGTAGCCGGAGCTGCGCTGTTGCAGGGCCTGGTCGACCGCGGTGTCGACGTCGGCATCGAGCGCGACGCTCGCCGGGTCGAGCTCGAATGTGGTGCCTTCGACCGTGAAGGTCGCCGGTGTCTGCTGCAGCTGCTGCTCGTGTGCCTCCAGGGCCGCTGTGGCCTGCTCCGGGGTCATCCCGCCGATGTCGATGCCGTCGACGGTGACATTGCGGGGGACCTCACCTGAGCTCATCGCCCGGTCGATGCTGTACACCGCGGTGGGGAGCAGCACCAGGAGGACGAGTGGGACCGCGGCGATGAGCGCTATGCGAGCTGGACGGGGCATGCGTTTCCTGGATGCGAGGTGGAGTGCGTCGATTATAGGGAAGGCTCGCACAAACGCATGAACCCGTCCCGCGGGCAAAGCCTTGGCACGCAAGGCCTTCCTCCATACCATCGCGGGTGTGATCCCACTGCCACCCATCGACCCCGGCGAACCGCTCCCGGTGTCGGCCACGCTGTACAAGACCTTCCTGGCCTGTCCTCAGCAGGCGCTCGGCCGCCTCCACGGCGAGTTCCCCGCCGACTCGGTGCCTTCCTTCCGAGGTTCGCTCGCCCATCGTCTGTTCGCCAGGCACCTGACCGATGGGCCCATCCAGGACGTGACGGCCGCGGCTCGCGAAGAGATCGGCGCCGGCGGCATGAGCATCAAGATGGCCGGGCTCGGCATCGGCAAGCCGTCGGCACTGGCGCCGGTGATCGCCGAGGTCGGTGATCTGTACGAGCGGTTCAAGAAGTTCCCAACCGACGGGTTCCGTTCCGCCGAGGTGGTTCTGGAGGCCGAGCTCGAGGGGGACGTCACCCTGAAGGGAACCGTCGACGCCGTCTTCGACGACGAGGCCGGCACCCGCATCGTGGATTGGAAGACCGGCAGCCACATCGATCTGGAGGACGGGCAGCTCGACTTCTATTGCCATGCCTGGGGCCAGCAGTTCGGCGAGTTGCCCGTCGTCGCGGAGTCGGTGTCGGTGAAGACCGGGGAGCGAGCCTCGATCGTCCCGACCATGGAGCGAGCGACCGCCACCGGCGCCGCCATCGTGGGGATGGTCAACGTCCTGCGCTCCGCCTTCACCTCCCAGTCCGAGCTGGAACGGCGCGGCGGGCCGTACTGCGAGTGGTGTCCGCTGCTGGCGTCGTGCGCCGAGGGGCAGGCAGCCTCGGCGTTGTCTGGTGGGGGGCGCGGCTCTGCTTGACTCGCGCCCATGAACAGAACACTGCTGGCGTTGCACGCCCACCCCGACGACGAGTCGAGCAAGGGCGGCGGGACCGTCGCACGATATGCCGACGAGGGGGTGCGCACGGTGCTGGTGACGGCGACCGGCGGGGAAGCCGGCGACATCCTCAACCCTGCCGCCGACAGCGAGGAAGCTCGCCGTGACATCGGAGCGGTGCGGCGGCGTGAGCTGTTCGAAGCCGCCGGGATCATCGGTTACGACGACGTCATCATGCTCGGCTATCGCGATTCCGGCATGCCCGACACGCCCCCGAACCAGCACCCCGCCGCTCGCC
>CAYQZO010000302.1:0-3109 GCA_964421925.1 uncultured Acidimicrobiaceae bacterium | reverse complement strand
TCTGCATGGGTTCGGTCATCAAGAAGCGACGCAAGAAGATGAGCAAGCACAAGTACCGCAAGCGGGTGAAGGCCAACCGGCACAAGCGGAAGAAGTAGCTGCTCGACAGCCCGATCCGGGTCGCCACCGATGATCAGCGGTTCCCAGCGACACCTCTTTGACATCTCGGACGACGTCACGTACCTGAACGCGGCCTACCTGACCCCTCAACTGCGGTCGATCTACGACGCCGGCGTCGCCTCCCTGGACCAGGCCGCCGCGCCGTGGACGATCAAGGTCGATGACTTCTTCACCCCCGTCGAGCGCCTGCGCGGGCGCTTTGCCGAGCTCATCGGTGCCGACGCCGAGGGTGTGGCCATCATCCCCGCCGTGTCCTACGGGATCGGGGTGGCCGCCCTCAACCTGAAGGTCGGGCCGGGGAGAACCGTGGTCGTCCTCGAGGAGCAGTTCCCGGCCAACGTGTACCCGTGGCGGTCGGCGCTACAGCAGTCCGGCGGGGAGCTGGTGGTCGTCGCCCGGCCCGGACAGGGATCCTGGACCGAACCGGTGGTGCGGGCGATCGACGCACGGACGGCGGTGGTGGCGGTGCCCAACTGTCACTGGACCGACGGCTCCTACGTCGATCTGGTGGAGGTGGGCGAGGCCGCTCGGGCGGTCGGCGCCTCGCTCGTCGTCGACGCCAGCCAGTCCCTCGGGGCCATGCCCTTCGACACCGCTGCGGTCAAGCCGGACTTCGTAGTGGCCGTCGGGTACAAGTGGCTGCTCGGGCCCTACGGCCTCGGCTATCTGTGGGCGGCACCCCCGCACCGCGATGGGGCCCCGCTCGAGCAGGGATGGATCGTGCGCTCCGGCGCAGAAGACTTCGCCGGGCTCGTCGACTACGTCGACGAGTACGCACCGGGCGCCCGCCGTTTCGACGTCGGCGAGCGCAGCTCCTTCCATCTGATTCCCATGGCGACGGCCGCCCTCACCCAGATCCTGGACTGGGGGGTCGAGGAGGTCGCCTCAACCCTGGAATCGCTCAGCGCCTTAGTCGAGACCAGGGCGCGGGAGCGGGGGCTGGCGCCGATCCCGCGGGCCGATCGCGCCCCGCACCTGATCGGCGTCCGCTCACCGCAGGGATGGCCGGACGGTCTGGCCGCGGCCCTGGCCGCAGAGAAGGTGTTTGTCAGCGTACGCGGCAACTCGATCCGGGTCGCTCCTCACCTGTACAACGACGAGGACGATATCGAGCGGCTGTTCTCGGTTCTGGACAGCTCGCTGGCAGGGGCCTAGGCGGCCGCGGCAACCGCCGTCCTGCCACAGTTCGCGGTCACATGAGTGCGCGCGATTGCCGGTTCGGCTCGGTTACGAGTCACGAGTATCGACTAGTTCACCGAATGAGCTGTGCTCTATTCGGTGCTTGGCGATCCCGTTCTCTTCCGATCTACGGTGATAGCTCGTCGTCTGATTCGCTGTACCGATCGCGGACCCAGAGTACGACCGCACCGAGGATCAGCACCAACCCGGCACCGATGATGAGCGCTGGCGTCCAATAGCTACGTGCACTCCGTTGCGCGACCCATGCTTCGGCTTCCTCCACAGAAGCCCCCTCGAACACCACCACCTGAACCGGGTGACCTTCCTCATCTTGCTGCTGCTCATCGAACTCGTACACCCGAACCGTGCCGTCGGGACTCTCCCTGATCGTCCCTGGCCCCTGGCTTCCATACTCGGTTTCAAACCCCCATGCGCCCAGCCCGATCACGACAATCACAGCCCCGCCAACACCCAGAAGCTTCCGCATTGCGGTCGTCCCGCGCCGCACACCACCTCCGAAGAACGTCAATCGCAATGTCCTGCCTCCAAAGCCCGATGTCGACCGCGGGCAGTTCGCTCGGCGATCCGTCGCCGACGTCGTCGATCACACGCACGACAGACGCGAGCGTCTACATGCGATTTGACCGCACTCGGGCGACCGCCCTGCACCCGCCGTGAAGGCCACCATGGAGCCACACAGCTAGGCGGCAGCCACCGCCGCCCCGAAGATGGCCACCGCCAGCACGAGGATCACCCCTTGGAGAGCACCCCGCACCGCCGGGCTGGTGCGGCGGGCGGTCACCTGGTGGACGAGGGCGAGCGCCGCAGAGGCGACCACCAGGGTGAGCTTGAGGGTGAATCGGTCCCAGGGCCACTCCAATCTGCTCAGCTGGTAGAGGCCGGTGGCCACCGCCACGCCGAGCGCCGTCCACGACAGGGTTCCGAACGCCCGGGCCGCCGCCTGCAACTGGGGGCGGTCCGTGCCGGCCCGGCGCAGGGCGACAACGAGCACCGCCAGGGTGATCAGACCGCCCGTCCACACCGCGGCGGCGAGCAGATGCACCCACTTGGACAGCTCGTACCAGGTCAGCTCAGCACCTGCTGGGCCTCGTCGATGAGGGCGCTCAGGTCGACGCCGGACTCCTCGCTCACTACGCGGCGCACCCCGGGCGTCAGGTCTTCGATCGCCGAGGACATCTTGGCCAGCACCGAGCGTTGGGCCTTCATCCGGGCCGCCTCGTCGACGGGGGTCACCAGGTCGTCGACGATGGCCCCTTCGGATCGGGAGGCGACGAGGGGATCGGGGAGTCCCCGCACCCACACCAGGGAGCGGCGGCCGGGGCCGCGTCCTTCCTCGATTCGCTCCACGGCGACCACGTCGTCGGACCGGGCGTATTTGCCGTAACCGAGGGACACCAGCTGCCCGCTCTGGATCCTCATGGGCTCAACTTAGCTGGCGGCTCGCCCCTCAGTTGTCCCGCAGGAATTGCTCGATCTCGTCGACGAGCTCTGGCATCCGCTCCGGGTCGAGGCGTTCCCCGTTGCCGCGCTCTTCGGCTTCGGCGGCGAGTTCGGCGATGTATGAGGCGAGCTCGGTACTGGCGCCCACGGCCTCGTCGACGCGCTCGATGAACTCCGCTTCGAGGGTGCGCAGCTCCTCGTCGTCGCCCTCGAAGCCAGCGATGTCGCCGGCGGCTCTGAGCAGCGCCCGCATCGCCATGGGGTTGGGATTGGCGGCGAGGTAGTGCGGTGTGGCCGCCCATACGCTGATTGCGGGCAGGCCCGCTTCCCGGCACGCCTCACCGACCAC
>CAYQZO010000301.1:0-3109 GCA_964421925.1 uncultured Acidimicrobiaceae bacterium | reverse complement strand
ACCTCGCCGGCGACCTGGCGGCGAGCCCCCTGCTCCCCCGCACCATGACCATCCCGCCCCCGGACTCGCAGCGGCGGGCGCTGCTTTTCGAGGCGGCCCTCGGCCGGGTACCGACCGAAGAGATCGACAACGCCCTGCTCGCCACCCGGTCGGCGGGGTTCTCGGGCGCCGACGTGGTGTCCGCGGTCCTCGAGGCCTCGGCCCGCGCCGCGGGCAGCGGCAAGCCGGTCACCCAGGACGATCTCGCCGCCGCCATCGAGGCGACCACCCCTTCCCTCGGCACCGCCCCCATCGGCGAGATCCCCTCCTACGGCTTCGACCGGGTGGCAGACCTCGTCGAGGTGAAGCAGCGGCTCACTGAGGCGGTGATCTGGCAGATGCAGGACCCGGAGCGGTTCACCCGCCTCGGTGTCGACCCGCCCAAAGGCCTGCTCTTGCACGGGCCGCCCGGGACCGGCAAGACGTACGTGATCCGAGCCCTGGCCCACGAGTCGGGAGCCGCCTTCTTCCCGATCAAGGGTGCCGAGCTGCTGGACAAGTGGGTAGGTGAGTCGGAGCGGGCGGTTCGCGAGCTGTTCTCCCGGGCCGGTGCGGTGGCACCGTCCATCCTGTTCTTCGACGAACTCGATGCCCTCGCCCCGGTGCGGGGTCGATCGACCAGCTCGGTCACCGACTCGGTGGTGGCCGCCCTGCTCACCGAGATCGACGGCGTGTCCGACCGCGGCAGCGTATTCGTCATCGGCGCGACCAACCGGCGTGACCTGGTGGATCCGGCGCTGCTCCGCCCCGGTCGGTTCGAGGTCCACCTCCATCTCGGGCTCCCCGAATCCGAAGCACGGCAGGCGTTCTTCGACGTCTCGGACGTTCCCTTCGCCGCCGACGTCGACGTCGCCGCCCTGGTCGACGCCACCGAGGGTCGTTCCTTCGCCGACCTCTCCGGGATCCTGCGCGAGGCGGCGCTCACCGCGCTGCGCCGCGACGCCGGCGCGCTTGCGGTGACCGACGCCGACCTGGACGCCGCCATCGCCGTGGTCGCCCCGGTCGCCTAGTGCGCCTCGCTCTCGTCGCCCTCAGCCTGGTCCTGGCCGCCTGCGCCGCGTCGTCCGGGGGTATCGAGGCCGACCCGCCCCCGCCGGTGACCTTTGAGGAGATCGAGGCGCTGCTCGCCGCCTCTACCCAGCCGGTGGTGCTCAACGTGTGGGCGTCGTGGTGCGTCCCATGCCGGTCGGAAGCCCCGCTGCTGTCCAGGGCGAGCGACCGCTACGCCGGCGAGCTGCTCCTGATCGGCCTCAACGTTCGAGACACGCCGGGCAAGGCGGCGGCGTTCATCGACGAATTCTTCGCCGGTGCGGAAATCGAGCACTACGCCGACGCCGACGGCCAGATCCCCATCGAGCTCGGCGGCACCCGGGGGGTGCCCCAGACCTTCTTCTACCACCCAGGCGGCGAGCTCAGCTTCCTCCACTACGGGGTCATCGACGAGCGCACCCTTGCCCTCCAGATCGACGAGCTGGTCAACCGCTGATGGAGTTCACGCTGCTCATGGCGGCGGCCATGGCGGTACTCGGCCTATACGCCATGCTGTGGTGGGAGGCCCGCCACGGGAATGCGGACCGCGCCGGGAGTCTGTTCGAGACCGCGCTCGCCGCGGCCGTGGCCGGGATCTTCATCGGGCGACTCCTCGCCATGGTGTTGGACGGTGTGAATCCGATCACCCACCCCGCGGACATTCTGCTGGTCCGGGCCGGGGTGTCGACGGTGGGAGCGACCGTGGGGGCGATGGTGGTGTATGCCTTCCTGTCCCGCCGGGAGCTCGTTCCCATGGCGGACGGGATCGCCGCCGCCGCCCTGGCCGGCCTCGCCGGGTGGCACGCCGGGTGCCTGGCCCGCGACGCCTGCCTGGGCACCGCCTCCGACCTCCCCTGGGCGATTGCACAGCCCGGAAGCGACATCACCCGCCACCCGGTTGGCCTGTACGTGGCGGCACTGTTCCTGGTCGCCGCGGTGGCGATCGCGCTGTGGAAGGCGTACCGCTGGCCGGGCGCCGGGATTCCGGCATCCGCTGCCCTGGCTGCGGCGGGAGCGATTCGCCTGGCTACCGAGCCCATGCAGCCCTCGCTCGACGGCGGGCCGGTGTGGTTCTACGGGCTCGGCGTGGTGGTCGGGGTGGCTGGAGTCGTTTGGTTCTGGCGGCTCGCAGCTCGCAGCTCGTAGCTACGCGGTCGCCGCCAGCCCGTCGAGGGCTTCGCGCAGCTCCTACTCCGAGACCGCGCCGAACCACTCGTCGAACACGATGTCGTTGCCGGTGATGAGCACCGAGTATGGCTGGTAGGGGACTCCGTACAGCTCCCAGATCGAGTCGTCGAGCCCCCAGTCGAGGCGGTGGAACAGCTCCTTAGCCCGCTGGCTGGTCCTGGCCAGGTTGGCCTTGCCGGCGACGGCGATGAACCGCACCCGGTCCTCGTAGTCCGCAGCAACGCGGTTGATGACAGGCAACTCCTGTCGACAGGTCGGTCACCACTCGGCCCAGAACACCATGTACACGGGCTTCTGCTCGGCGGAGAGCACGAACTCGCCCTCCCCGTCACCCAGGACGAGCGTGAAGTCCGGAGCGGGCGGACCGTCCACCACCACCGGCGCCGACGTCGTGGTCGTGGTTTCCGGCGGATCGGTCGTGGAGGTCGTCGAGTCTCCGGGGTCGGCGGCTTCCGTAGTGCTCGGCGCCGCCGTGGTGGGAGAAGTGGGCACGGTATCGAAGGTGGACTGGACGGTGGCGCCGCCACAGGCGGCCAGCACGAGCCCGAAGAAGGCGACGGCGACGATCCATCTGCGCATGTCGATAAGGTACATCGGCACCCCGGGTACCCAGCCCAACGGGTGCTTAACGTTTGGAGAACTCCACTGCACGGGCGAGGACGGCTTTGGCATCGCCGGAGTCAACAGATTCGGCGGCAAGCTGCATTCCCTCGGCGAATCCTGTGGCGAGCCCGGCGGCCACGATCACCGGAGAGGCGTTGACGAGGGCGATGTCGCGCCGCGGTCCCGGCTCGCCGTCCAGAATGGCCCGGGTGATGGCGATGTTCTCGTCCACGTCGCCACCGGAGAGGTC
>CAYQZO010000300.1:0-3111 GCA_964421925.1 uncultured Acidimicrobiaceae bacterium | reverse complement strand
GGCGGGCATCGTCGATGTCGACGGCGACCACGGTCGCCCCGCTCGCCGCCGCGATCTGACAGGCGTAGGTGCCGAGACCGCCGCTGCCGACCACGACCACGAAGTCCCCTTTGGAGACCCCGGCGCGCCGCACCGCCTGGAGCGGGGTGGTCACCGCATCGGCCACCACGGAGAGATCGGCGAGCTCGTGGCCCTCCGGCACCGAGTCGACGGGGAAGATCCCTTCCACGGGAACGGTGACGTGGGTGGCGAACCCGCCGTCGAAATCGTTACCGAGCAGCTGCTGGTCGCTGCACACGTTGCCCCGCCCGGAGGCGCACATCTCGCAGCTCCGGCATGCGATCACCGGCGACACCAGGACATCGGTGCCCAGCCAGCCCTCCGCCCCCGCTCCGGCTTCCACCACCCGGCCGCTGATCTCGTGGCCGAGGGTCAGGGGGAGGTCGCCCCGGGTGTCCACCGACCCTTCCAGGAAGCCGATGTCGGTGTGGCACAGGCCGCACCCGGCGACCTCGACAACCACCTCGCCCGCCTCCGGGGATCGGGCGGCCCCATCGAACCGCTGTAGCGGCTGACCCGCCTCCACCAGGCGCCACGAGTAGCGGTTCTCGCTCACCCGCCTACTCCGCTCTGGAGGCGCCGGTCCGCTGCACTTCCGGCTTGCGGGTGAAGAGCGCCAGGTAGGTGGAACAGGCGGTGATCGCACACGTGTTGCAGGTCTCGTCGAAGCTGTCCGGATCGATGCCCCTGACCACGGTCTCGAAACCGAGGCTGACGTAGAGCTCCTCGAGCTCGGCGATCCGGTTCGGATCGCTCACCGTCCGCTGCTCCCAGCCATCGGCGATGAGCAACGACGCCTCCAGGATCTCGGCTGCTGCCGCGCAGGCCACCGGCCCGGAGTCGTCGGCTGTGGTCACGCCGGCGACCCGGTCATCGCGGCTTCGGCCTCCAGCTTCTCCAGACGCTTGCGGGCGAGGATGGCGCAGCCGAGGGCCGAGACGTACTGCACCATGTCCCCCTCGGGGATGTTGACCTCGGCCTCGAGCTCACCGCTGATGGTCGTGCCCATGGTCTGGAAGCGGAGGATCCCCCCGATCAGGGTGAACTCGGGCTCGGCTCGCACCCGCTTCATCAGCTGCACCGAGCGGCCGGTGAGCGACTCGATGGCGCCCTGCATGATGTCGGCGGGCGCGGTGCCGAGCGATAGGTGGTTGATCACCTCGGACTCGGCGAACACCGCGCACACCCCCGAGATCGTGACCGGGTCCTTGGCGGTTGCCAGCAGGCCGCTGATCTCCTCGGTCTCGTAGCCCATGTAACGGGCGGTCTTCTCCAAGAAGGCGCCGGTGCCGGCTGCGCACTTGTCGTTGAGCCGGAACGACTGCACGTTGGCCCCCTCGTCGACCCGGCTCGCCTTCATGGTCTGGCCGCCGATGTCGAGCACGGTCCGGGTCCCCGGGAACAGGAAGCTCGCCCCCCGGGCGCCGGCGGTGATGTCGGTCACCTGAAGGTCCTTGAAGTCGACCTGGTGCCGTCCGGCGCCGGTTGCCACCACGTAGGAGACGTCGCCTTCGGCGATGCCGGCGGCATCGAGCGCCTCGTCGTAGATCTTGCGGGCGATCTCTCGGAGCCGGAACCCGGTCGAGCCCATCGCCCTGCCCAGGATCTCGCCGCCGTCGTCCTGGATGACCGCCTTGGTGTAGGTGGAGCCGACGTCGATGCCTGCGGTGGCGGTCACGATCCCACCTCCGCTCCGGCGTCGGCGGGGGCGCGGCCCGCCATGACGTGGTCGTGGGCGAAGAGCGCAGCACCCAGCGCTCCCATGTAGTGGGACTCGTCGCTGATGTTGAGCTTGGTCTCCAGGCGGTCCTCCAGGGCCTTGACCATGCCCTCGTTCTTGGAGACGCCCCCGGTGAAGGTGATCTCGGGGTTGACGCCCACCCGGCGCAGCAGCCCGACCGAGCGGGTGGCGATCGACTCGTGCACGCCCCACAGGACGTCCTCGATCTTCTTTCCCTTTCCGATCCAGGCGAGCACCTCGGACTCGGCGAAGACCGTGCACGTGGTGCTGATCTTGACCGGCTTGTCCCCCTGCAGCGACAGCGGGCCGAGGTCGTCGAGCGGGATGTCGAGGGCGACCGCCGCCGCCTGCAGGAACCGGCCGGTGCCGGCGGCGCACTTGTCGTTCATGCAGAAGTCGACGATCTCGCCCTGGGGATTGACCGCGATCGCCTTGGTGTCCTGTCCACCCATGTCGATGACGGTGTTGGTGTTGGGGAACAGGTGCACCGCACCCCGGCCGTGGCAGCTGATCTCGGTGACCTGGGTATTGCCGAAGGTCACCCGGTAGCGGCCGTACCCGGTGCCGACGACGTACTCGACCTCCTCCTCGTCGATGTCCGCCCGCTGCAGCGCGTCGAAGTAGGAGTCCTCGGCGGCCTTGATGACGTTGGCCCCGGTCGGGAGCAGCGACCGGCCCACGATGTTGCGGTCCTCGTCGATGATGACCGCCTTGGTCTGGGTCGACCCAACGTCTACTCCTGCTGCATATGCCACGGCGATCACCTCATCCTTCGGTGGCGGCCAGCTCTTGCTGGCGCCGGGACGCCAAGCCTTCGAAGAAGGCATCGATCCGGTTCTTCATCTGGGCCTCCGAGACGACGCGCCGGTCCATCATGTCCGACTCGATGAACAGGCTGGGGATGCCGAGCTCCTCGGTGAGGTGGCGGCGGCCGTCGGCGAGCCCGGTGGAGACGGTGCGGCAGCTCTTGATGGGGTGGTAGACCACCCCGTCGACGTCGTAGTCGCTGATCATGGAGCGCAGGACGTCGTTCTGGTGGAACATCGAGTCCTGGGCGTCGCGGACGCTGATCAGCACCCCCTCGGCGAGCGACTCCATGGGTTTGTCCAGGTCGTACTGGAAGCCCCGGTTGCTGCCCCCCGAGGCGAACCACAGATAGGTCGAGTTGACGAAGGTCCCGCCCCAATCGGTGAACAGCTCGTTGAAGCGGCGGAAGATCGGATAGCAGGGCACCCCGACCATGAGCAGCCGGTACTGCTCCTCGATGGTCTGGCCGATGCCGTGCTCGGCCTTGTACTCCATCTCCTCGA
>CAYQZO010000299.1:0-3127 GCA_964421925.1 uncultured Acidimicrobiaceae bacterium | reverse complement strand
CGTCACCGAGGACGCCGTCGAGGTGCAGGCGCAGGCCGCGGCCGACCTCGAGGCGACGTTCCTCTCCCTGAGCAGCGTGGACCGGCCCGAACTGCTGCGCCGGCTCGAGGAGATGCACGCCGATCTCGCGCAGGCAGCCGCCGCCGTGGGCAGTGTGGACGTCCCATCGAGTGTGGCCGAGGCCCACGGCTACCTCATGGTCGCCGGCCGCTCCTGGGAACAGGCCATCGGCAAGCTCGATGACGCCATCGTGGCGGTCGTCGACGAGTCCGGCCAGAACGGGAGCATGGACCTGCTAGACGAGGCGCTTGTGCTGCTCAGGGTGGGCGACACCGCCTATGCAGAGTTCCTCGCCAGGGTCGACACGTTCGATGACGCCATAGCCCGTGCCAGCTTCTCCGAGGTGTCCTTCGCCAACCCCAACGGCCTGGTACGCATGGACCCGGGAACGGTGGGCACCCGGTTGACTGCGGTCTACGAGCTCGGGTCGCTCCACAACATCTCGGTGACGGCGGTCACCCAGCCCGAGCCCATCGGTGAGCGCAACAGCGTTCCGGTGGTTCCCTACAGCGAGCAGTTCACGGTGCAGGCGGTCATCGCCAACGAGGGCAACGAGACGGAGGAGCAGGTCTCGGTGGTGCTCGACGTGATCGCCACCGATCGCGACGAGGCGCCGGTCACCATCACCCAGACCGTCGCCACGCTCCTGCCCGGCGAGGCCAAGACCTGCATTTTCGACGGCATCGAGATCAGCGCCGGGGGCCTGTACGAGCTGGTCATCAACGTCAAGGTGGCCACCGACGACGCCCCCGACGACAACGCCTGGCGAATGGTCTTCTACCGAAACGAGAACGTGTGAGCGCCTGGCTGGTCGTCGTGATCGGGTTCCTGGTCGTGGTCCTCGCAACCTGGCAGGCGTACCAGCTGTATCAGATCCGGTCCCAGATCAGCGCGGTCCCCAAGGACGGTGACGTCGTCGGCATGCTCGGCCGGGTCAGCGCCCGCCTGGGTGGCATCGAGGCGGAGATCGGCAGCCACGACGACCGGTTGATGAGCCTGGAAGGCCGGTTACCCCGCGCCATCACCAGGGTTGGTGCGGTCAGCTACGACGCCTTTGGCAACATCGCCGGCCAGCTCTCCCGATCCATCGCCCTGCTCGACGAGCGCGGCGACGGGATCGTCCTTTCCATCATGGTGTCCCGCGACGAGACCCTGTTCTTCTCCAAGGAGGTCAAGGGCGGGGCCAGCAGAGAGCCCCTCTCCCCCGAGGAGGAGGAGGCGATCGACCGGGCCCTCGGCCGGTAGCATCGCCCCCATGCTCGATGTCGCCATCCTTCGCGACGATCCGGCGCGTCTGTCCGCCGCCCTGGCCCGGCGCGGGGTCGACGTCGGCGTCGATGCCCTGGTCTCCCTCGACGAGGAGCGGCGCCGGACGCGGGTGGAGGCCGAGGAGCTCCGGGCTCGTCAGAAGGAGGTCGGCAAAACCATCGCCACGCTGGAGGGCGAGGAGAAGACCGCCGCCATCGCCGAGGCCGGGACGCTGTCGGACCGCTACAAGGAGCTGCTGGCGGGCGCCGACGAGCTCGACGACGAGTTCATGGCGATCTGGGTCACCCTCCCCAACATCGCCGATCCGACCGCAGCCGATGGCCTGACCGAAGACGACTATGAGGAGATCAGCCGCTGGGGCGATCCTCCCGAATTTGGGTTCGAGCCGCAAGACCACGTCGAGCTCGGTACCGAGCTTGGTGTGATCGACATGGAGCGGGCCGCCAAGATCTCGGGGACCCGCTTCGGGATCATCAAGGGAAGGCTGGCGTTGCTCGAGTTCGCCCTGGTGCGCTGGGCGATGGACCGGCTGACGGCCCATGGGTTCGAGCCGGTCGTTCCACCCGTGCTGGTGCGCGAGGAGGCCCTGTACGGGACGGGCTTCTTCCCCGCCGATCGGGAACAGGTCTACTCGGTGCGGGAGGACGACCTGTACCTGGTGGGTACCTCGGAAGTGCCCCTTGCCGCCATGCACGGTGACGAGTTCCTCGACGCCGCCGAGTTCCCGCTGCGCTACGCCGGGTTCTCCAGCTGCTTTCGGGTGGAGGCCGGCACCTACGGGAAGGACACGACGGGGATCTTCCGCGTCCACCAGTTCGACAAGGTGGAGATGTTCTCCTTCGTCCACCCGGACGCCTCGGCGCAGGAACACGACTGCCTGCTCGCCCGGGAGGAGGAGCTCGTGCAGGCCCTCGGTCTCCCCTACCGGGTGGTCAACGTCGCCGCCGGTGACCTGGGAGCGTCGGCCGCCAAGAAGTACGACATCGAGGCCTGGTTCCCCGGCCAGGAGCGCTACCGGGAGATCACGTCGACCTCGAACACCACCGACTATCAGGCCCGGCGCCTCCGCATCCGGTTCAAGGACGAGGAGGGGAACAGCACGCTGGCGCACACGCTGAACGGCACTGCGGTCGCCGTCGGCCGGACCCTCATCGCCATCATGGAGAACTTCCAGACCGGCGAAGGCACGGTCATCGTCCCCGAGACCCTCCGTCCGTACGCCGGGTTCGATGTCATCGACTAGCGGTGCTGGCAACCCAGGGTTGGTAGCAACCCTGTACGGCGTCTACGGCCCACGGTTCGGCGGCATATGAGCAACGGGGAGGTCTTCGCCGACATCGCCGGCCGCTACGACCGGCTCAACACCATCCTCTCCCTCGGCCGCGACCAGGCGTGGCGGCGCACCGCGGTGAGCCGGCTCCCCGAGGGACGCCTCCTCGACCTCGGCGCCGGCACCGGGGCGGCCAACCCCATCTTCGGTTCCCGGACGGTGGTCGCTCTCGACCCTGCTCCGGCGATGCTTGGCCTCAACAACACCGCGCACCGGGTTGTCGGCGTCGGGGAGGCGCTTCCCTTCGCCGAGGGCACGTTCGATGCGGTGTTCTCCGCCTACGTGTTCCGCAACCTGGACTCGGTGGCCGGCACCCTCGTCGAGATCCACCGCGTCCTGCGTCCCGGGGGGCGCGTCGGGATCGTCGACCTGGCCCGCCCCGAGGGCCGATTGGCCCGCCACCTGCACCGGATGGGGACCGCAGTAGTGCTCCCGCTGGCCGGAGCGACCATCGGCGCCCGTGACGAG
>CAYQZO010000298.1:0-3143 GCA_964421925.1 uncultured Acidimicrobiaceae bacterium | reverse complement strand
CTCACGGATCGTCTGCGGTACTGGGGGGCGCTCGCCGAGGAGCAGCGCCGGGTCGTGTCCAGCTGGGTGACACCCGGGCCGGTCCTGGTGCCGCTCGCCGCCGAGGAGCTCGAGGCGATGGTCGACGCCCTCGTCGGCAACGTGTTCGCCCACACCCCGGAGGGAGCCGACCTCGACGTGTCGCTCAGCGTGTCCAATGCCGCCGCCGAGATCGTCATCGAGGATGGCGGGCCCGGCTTTCCCGACGCTTCCGTGCTGGAGCGGGGCACCTCCGGGGGGTCCGGCACCGGCCTCGGGCTCGACATCGCCAAGCGAACCGCTGAGTCGATCGGCGGATCGATGGCGATCGCGGGCGGCTCCCGGCTCGGCGGCGCCTCGGTGACGGTGACGCTTCCCCTCGTGGGCTGATCAGCGGTCCGCAGCCACTTCCTCCGGCTCGGCCCGGCGAGCCCGTGCCGGCGGAGCCGGTGCCACCGCCTGGGCCACCCTCACCGCGAGCAGCAGGGCGACCGCGGCGCCGGCCCCGGCGTACATGGCCACCACGTAGCCGTTGCCGATGTCGCTGCCGGCCATGATCCCGTGCGCGGTTGCGGCGACGAAGCATCCGAAGGCCAGCGAGTGGACGATCCGAAACCCTCGCGGGCCCAGCCACTGCTTGGTGTAGAAGCTCGCGGTGACCAGGATCAGGCCGTAGAAGGCGGTGATGCCGAGCGCCACGGCAAGGGGACGCCACGGCGAGGCTCCCGGGACGAACAGGGCTGCAGGGCCGAACCCGATGTAGTCGTCGGCGGCGACCCCGGCGAGGTGCACGGCGGTGGCGAGGAGGGCGGCGAGCCCGAGGGATTCGTGGAACCAGGTGAGGCCCTTGGCCTTGACCGCCCGGCCGAGCAGCTTGGTCGACACCAGCAAGCCCCAGATGGTTGCCGTCGCCAGCAGGGCATATGCAGTGAGACCGGAGCCACGGATGAGGAACCAGGTGATGGTCACGCCGCCATCTCCCAGCCGTCGGTGGCGAACACCGACCCGGTATGCCACACCGCCATGGCCGCCTCGATCCAGGGCTGCTCGTCGGCCCAGGCGAGGCCGCTCTCGCCGCGCAGCAGCACGGCCTTGGCGGCGGCTTCACTCTCCACGGCGGTGGCGCACGACGCCGTCGCCGACAGGACGGGCGACTTCACCGGAGCCGAGGTGCTCGGATCGATCAGATGGTGCGCTTCGGCGGGCCCGGCCCGCCACCGTCTCCTGGCCACCGAGCTGGTGGCGAGCCCGCCGCGGCCGATGACGACGGTCGCCGGTGTCCCCTCCCACGGATCGCGCACCTCGGCACGTGCGGCAGGAAGCGCCGAGCGCACATCACCGCCGGCAGACACCAGGAGGGCGCGTCGGCTCTCCACCGCCTCGTCGGCCGCCCAGCCCTTGGCGATCCCGCCCAGGTCGAGCCTGGTGCCCGGCGGGCGGAGCAGGCGTTGTCCGCGGATCTCCCATCCCGGGGTCGGAATGGCCGGCGGCACCCGTTCCAGATCCTCCACGGCGGCGAAGGTGCGGTCGTACCCCCAGGCGGCGAGCGCGCCGCCGACCGCAGGGTCGACAAGCCCGTCGGTGCGGCGACGCAGGTCTGCGGCGATGGAGAGGACCCGGGAGAGGGGGAGGGAGACGAAGACCTCTTCATCGCCGTTGCGGTTGACCGCACTCAGCTCCGAGCCGGCGAGGAACCGGCTGAACCGGCGCTCGAGGCGGGTGAACAGCTCGACGGTGGCATGAAGGCCGGCGCCGTCGGCGGCCACGACCTCGACGGTCGTTCCCATCGCCGGAAAAGCGCCCCTGATCACGATCCGCTCGTGACCACGGTCTGATCGACCCGGGCCGCGGCGGTGACGGTACGGGTGATGACCTGGGGAGGCGGCGGGGGCACCGGGGTGTACCGGATCACCACAAGGCCGTTCTCCGGAGGTGCAGGCAGCTGTGCTCCCGTCGTCGTCGGTGCCGGTTCGATGGTGGGCGTCGTCCCTGCGTCGCTCGTGGTCGCGGGTTGGGGGCGGGCGGCCGCCGATGCGGCGACCGCGGTCGTACCCCACACCACGGCCGTGGCGGTCCAGGCGGTGATGCGCAGCCAACGGCCGGAAGCCAGGCGTTGCAGCACGGACATGGTCAGGACTCCGGGACGGCGACGGTGAGCACCACGCCGTGTTCCCGGAGCACCGCGGTCACGCTGTCAGGGAGCCCGGCGACGGTCTGTTCTGCGGCGAACCCCTGGGCGGCGAGCACGCGAGCGATCTCCTCCGAGACGCCGCCGATCACCGGGGGCGGTGTCGTCACCACGACTTGCTCCGGGCCGGGTTCGGGCAGCGAGTCGGGGATCGCTGCCTCGGTCGTCGTGGGCTCGGCCGAGGGACCCCGGGCCGCGGCGATCAAACCAAGGGGAATGATGCCGATCAGCGCGATCATCAGTGGGGCCAGCAGTGCCCGCTGCCGATCGGACATCAGTCATCGTCCCCGGAGTCGTGGTCCCCACTGTCGTCGTCCTCCGAGTCGTGGTCCTCGCTGTCGTGGTCGTCGCTGTCGTCGTCGTTGCCCCCCGACTGGCCGGCGCTCGTCGAGCTTCCGTCGCTTGCCTGGACGACGGTCTTCACCACCGGGGGAGGTGCGGCGGGACCGGGCAGCGCCATGCCCGCCTCGTCGCAGATCTGGCGGAGGGCATCCAGGGCGGCTTGCTGGACGTCGGTGAGCAGGCCGGCGTTTTCGGCGTCGATCAGGCTCATGCCGTCGGCACCGCACGCCCGAATCAGGTCGTCGGCGCCGGCAGCAACGGGCTCCACCACGACTTCTGTCGCACTCGTGGTGGGAACCTCGAGGGCGAGCGTCGTGTTGGGTTCCTCCGGCTGGGTGGCGATGCCGTTGACGATGGCAAACCCCGCAGCTGCGGACAGCGGGATCAGCAGCAGGCCGACCCCGAGGGAGAGGGCGAAGCGGCCCCCGGAATCTCGCGAGGTCATCGCAGCACCTCCGCGTCGTGCACCGGTCTCGGTGTCGTGCCGTTCTTCGTGGTCATGCCCGGCCTCCTCGGTGAGCTGAGGACAGGATCCGACGACCTGGGATAACGTTGGGTTAAACGACGGGGAAGCGTCCGATAACCGGGGCGCTAG
>CAYQZO010000297.1:0-3147 GCA_964421925.1 uncultured Acidimicrobiaceae bacterium | reverse complement strand
ACCAGCTGCCAGCATTGTTCGCTGTACGCCCCACCCGAGGCAACGTGGACACAGACAACGAGCGGCGGCGACGGTTCGAGGCCGTCGCCGCCGAGGTTTACGAACCGTTGCAGCGCTACCTGCGACGGCGTGCCGCGGCCGAGGATGCTGCAGACGCCCTCTCGGACACACTGCTCGTGATCTGGCGACGGTTGGACGACGTCCCGCTCGAGCACGCGCTCCCCTGGTGTTACGGCATCGCCCGGCGGACGCTCGCCAACCAGCGCCGTGGGCAACAGCGCCACCTTCGCCTGGTGCAGCGCCTCGCCGCCGAGCCCTCGTACCCCCACACTCCCGATGCTGATCCCGATCCCGTCCTGAAAGCCGCCCTCGCCGCGCTCGCCGAGCCGGACCGTGAGGTGCTGACCCTGTGGGCGTGGGAGCAGCTCGAACCGAGGGAGATCGCCGCGGTGCTCGACACGAGCGCCAACGCGGTCAGCCTTCGCCTGACCCGTTCCAGAAAGAAGCTGGCGGCCCTCCTGGAGCGACAGGATTCCGGGCGTGCCGGACACAAAGGGGACAACACGCCGAGGAGCGACGATGAGTGACGAGTTGCGCGACCGATTGGCCCGAATCGACCCGATGCCTCCCGGCGTGGAGACCGAGCCAGTGACGACACCGTCGTCACGACGACTCCTGGAGGACATCATGAGCACATCCATCGACGAGCGGACCGAGGCGAAGCGCCGGCCCTGGCTCGTCCCCGCCCTGGCCGCCGCCGCCGTGATCCTGGTTGTCGGCGGAGGGTTCGCCCTCTTCGCCGGTGACGACACCGCACCCGTCGCCGCAGGACCGCCGCTGGTCCTCGACGCCGGCGGGGGGGACACCACGATGACGAGCTGCATCCAGTTCTCGGTCGAGCAGCTGGCCACGATGGCGGTTGCCTTCGAGGGAACGGTGACCTCCATCGAGGGTGAAACCGTCACCCTGACGGTCGACGAGTGGTTCAAGGGTGGAGACGCTGCCATCGTCGAGGTGCACGCCCCGCTCGGGCTCGAAGCCCTCATCGGGAGCGTTCCCTTCGCCGAAGGTGAGCAGTTCCTCATCACCGCTTTCGACGGGACGGTGAACTACTGCGGGTTCAGCGGGCCGAGCACGCCCGAGTTCCGCGCCGCCTTCGAGGAGGCGTTCGGAGGCTGAGCTGCGAGCTACGAGCTGATACACGAGGCCGCCCACCCGGGCGGCCTCGTGTCATTCCACGTCGCCCATGGAGTCCAGGCTCGTCGCGGTCGGCGGCCACGGCCGCACCAGCCCGGGACGCACCCGGCCGTCGATCAACAGCCGGTCACCCACCGGTTCGCCGAGATCGAACGTCGTCGGATACCAGGGGTTACCGGGGCAGGTCGCCCCACCCTCGATCTCCTCCACGATCACGGTGATGGTCAGCGAGTCCGCGGTCGATTCGACGAGGGGGACGATGTCCCGACCCACCGGCGGCTCCCCGTTGGCGCAGGACCGCTCCATGACCCACACCGCCAGTGTCGTCAACGCCGGGTCGGGCGCCACGTCGGGGTCGAGCACCCAGTGTCCGGTGGAGTAGCCGGCCCGGGTGGCCTCCGTCTCCAGATGGCAGCCGCCCCAGCCGGAGGCCTGCCACACGTCGCCCTCCCGCTCGATGACCGCGTAGGCGTACCCGAGCGGGCCCTCGCCGACGAACACCATCTCTCCGGGGCCGCGCTCCACGACGACCCAGTCCCAGACGCCACCGAAACCGCTTCCCTCGACGAACCACTCCTCGACGACCGCCTCACCGGCCTGATCGAAGGCCTGCTGTGCTTCCTCGTCGACCGGGTCCCCAACCGGGCCCGTGGTTCCGAGCGGGAACTGGGCGGGTCCGCAGCTGGTGACCAGCTCGGCCGGCGGCAAGGTCGTGGTGGTCGGCTCCAGCGTGGTCGTCGAGGTGGTCGCTCTGGTCGGTGGCGCCTCGGTCCCGAGCGGGTTGGTGCCGGCGCCGCACGCCGCTGCGATCACCGCAAGCACCGCAAATAGGGCCGTTCGCCGCTTCAGTACCACCATGTGTTCGCGACAATACGGGTCCCGCCCATTAAGGAGCCCTCATGGCAGGAAGCCAGCCCGGGGTCGTCTACGGCCGTCGCGTCGCCGTCGTCGATGGCCTGCGCACTCCGTTCGTCAAGTCGGGCAAGGAGTTCAAGGACGTCTCCACCCTCGAGCTCGGCTCGGCGGTGGTCACCGAGCTGCTCGCCCGCTCCGGCGTCGACGGCTCACAGGTCGACCAGGTCGTCTACGGGACCGTCGTCCAGGACGTGTCCTCCCCCAACCTCGCCAGGGAGATCGTGCTCGCCTGCGACCTTCCCCAGACCGTCGACGCCTACTCGGTGACGAGGGCCTGTGCCACCAGCACCCAGACTTTCGTCGACGGCGCCCGCGCCATCCTCCTCGGCGACGCCGACATCGTGATCACCGGTGGCGCCGATTCGCTGTCCAGGCCGCCCATCACCTACTCGGACCGGTTCGTCGACGTCCTGATGGATGCCAACGCGGCCAAGGACGTGGGCGGCAAGGTGAAGGCCTTCTCCGCGCTCCGTCCCAAGGACCTGGCGCCCCGTCCCCCCGCGATCGCCGATCGCTCCACGGGCAAGACCATGGGCGACTCCGCCGAAGACATGGCCAAGCAGAACGGCATCAGCCGGGAAGACCAGGATGCGTTTGCCCTGCGCAGCCACCAGCATGCGGTGGATGCCTGGGAGAAGGGCGTCTACGGCGACGAGGTGATGCCCCTCCGCATCGGCCCCGACTACCGCGTGACCGTTGACCGCGACACCATCCCCCGCGCCGACACCAGCCTGGAGGCGCTCTCCGCGCTGAAGCCGGTGTTCGACCGCAAGTACGGAACGGTCACTGCGGGCAACTCTTCACCGCTCACCGACGGCGCCTCGGCGTTGCTGCTGATGGAAGAGAAGGTGGCCAAGAGGCTCGGTTACGTGCCCAAAGCGTTCCTGCGCTCCTGGGGCTTCGCCGCCCTCGACCCCAACTGGCAGCTGCTCATGGGCCCGGCCTTCGCCACCCCCATCGCCCTGGACCGGGCCGAGATGACCCTCGACGACATGGACGTCATCGACATGCACGAGGCCTTCGCCGCCCAGGTGC
>CAYQZO010000296.1:0-3148 GCA_964421925.1 uncultured Acidimicrobiaceae bacterium | reverse complement strand
TGGAACATCGCGGCCAAGGCGACGCTCGGCGCCGCGGCGGCCATCCTCCTCGCCGCCACCACCGACGTCCCGGACATCCTTCGCGGGATGGACGTCCTCCGGGTTCCCGGCACGCTGACCTCGATCGCCGGCTTCATGGTGCGATACCTGGAGCTCGTCGCCGACGAGCTCAGGCGCATGCGGGTGGCGATGAGCGCCCGGGGCTACGACCCGAGGTGGCTGTGGCAGGTGCGGCCGATCGCGAGCTCGGCGGGCTCCCTGTTCGTCCGCTCCTACGAGCGGGGGGAGCGCATCCATCAGGCCATGCTGGCCCGGGGCTTCACCGGGACGATGCCCGACCTGGCCGAGAAGCGGACGCCCCGATCCGACTGGCTGGTTGCCCTCCTCCTCCCCGCCGTCGCGGTGCTCGTGGCCGTGACCGCGGTGGCAATGCTATGAGCCACGCCGCCGTCGACGTGCGCGGGCTCACCTTCTCTTATCCCGATGGACGAGAGGTGCTGCGCGGGATCGATCTGCACGTCGACGAGGGTGAGCGGATCGCCCTCCTCGGACCGAACGGCGCCGGCAAGACCACCCTCGCCCTCCACCTCAACGGCATCTTGCGACCCGCCGCGGGCACGGTGCGCATCGGAGATCTCGAGCTGAGTGACGCCAGCGTCGGCGAGATCCGTCGCAGGGTCGGCATCGTGTTCCAGGACCCGCACGACCAGCTGTTCATGCCGACCGTGGCCGAAGACGTGGCGTTCGGACCGGCCAACCTCGGCCTTTCGGGGTCGGCGCTCGATGCACGTGTGGAGACGGCGCTCGCCGCGGTCGGGGCGCTCGAGATGGCGGATCGAGCCCCGCACCACTTGAGCGACGGGGAACGCCGACGGGTTGCGGTCGCCACCGTGCTCGCCATGGAGCCGGACGTGCTCGTGCTCGATGAGCCGACCTCCGGGCTCGACCCGGCCGGGCGGCGGGAGCTGATCGCTACCCTCGGCGACATCGGACTGACCCACCTCGTCATCACCCACGACCTGCCCCTCGCCCTCGAGCTGTGCGATCGGTCGGTCATCCTCGACGATGGCCGGGTCGCGGTCGATGCGCCCACGCTCGAGCTGCTCGCAGATCAGGCGACCCTCGCCAGACACCGCCTCGAGCTCCCGTATCGCTTTGCCGGCATCTGATCGGTAGCTTGCCCATCTCCAGCGAGGAGCCATGACGAGCGCACAGGGACTGGACGACACGCTCACCGAGTTCGACACCGTCGTGGACCGGGCGTGGAGCGAGCGCAGCGCCCTCGGCATCTTCCCCTCCATGTACCGGGCGGTCACCATCGACATCCGGGAGGGTGTCCGCACCGGCTTCTTCGAGGACTCGGCGGCGATCGAGGAGCTGTCCGTCATTTTCGCCGACCGCTACTTCGATGCCTTCGCCGACCGCATCGCCGGGAGGCAGCCGTCGCTGAGCTGGCAGGTGGCGTTCGGCGCGGCGACGGGCGGGCGGCGCCGGATGATCCTCCAGCATCTGCTCGCCGGCATGAACGCTCACATCAACCTCGACCTGGGCATCTCCACCGCCGAGATCGCCGGGGACCGGCCGGATCGACTGCACGCCGACTTCCTCCGCGTGAACTCGATCCTGTTCCAGAAGGTCAATGGGCTGCAGGCCTACCTCAACCGGGTGTCGCCAACCATGTTGTGGTTCGACTGGCTTGGTGGGTTCCTCGACGAGTGGGCGATGCGCTTCGCCATCGGCCTGGCGCGGGACCGGGCGTGGGACCTGGCCATGGAGCTCGTCGCACATCCCGATCAGGGCGACGCCATCGTGGCCCGTAGAGACCGGCAAACCGCACAGATGGGACGGGTCATCCTCGGGGAGCAGCTGCCGGTGCGCCCGGTCAGCTGGCTGATCACCATCCACGAGCCGGAGGACGTGCGCCCGGTCCTCGAGTCGTTCCTGGAGCGCCCGGTCGACCTGGAGCGGGTAGAGGCCGCGGTGCAGGCCGAGCGCAGTGCCCGGTCGGCGCTCAGGCTCGGCTGAGGTCAGCCCGGCGCCTGGACCGAGAACAGCTCCCAGTCACCGTCGAAGCCCTTCAACTGGTGGGTGCCGCGGCTGCTGAACCGGAAATCCGATCCGACGACGAGGTCGCGAACGGTCCGCGAGGCCAGGATCTCCTCGTCGTCGGCCAGATCCATCACCCGCGACGCCAGGTGCACGCCGAGCCCGCCCACGTCGCCGGCCCGTGAGATCACCTCACCGGTGTGGATCCCCATGCGCACCGGAACTCCGACGTCGGACAGCTGACGACGGATGGCGGCCGCGGCCAGGATGGCGTTGCCGGGCCGGTCGAAGGTCGCCATGAACCCGTCGCCGGTGTATTTGACCAGGGTTCCGTCGTGGTCGGCGATCGTCTTGGCGGCCCGCGTGTTGTGCAGATCGAGCAACGCCGCCCACTCCCGATCGCCGAGCTCTTCGGCGCGCCTTGTCGAGTCGACGATGTCGGAGAACAGCACCGTGGCGATCACCCGGTCCGGTTCGACCGAAGGCTTGATGCCGGTGACGAACTCCTCGAGGGCGTCGATGGTGACGTCGGGGTGCTCCCAGATGAGCGGACCGTCCCGACCCGGCAGCTCGACCAGCCGCGCCTCCGGGATGTGCTCCGCCACATACTCGGCGTGGGAGAAGGGAATGAAGGCGAAGTCGCGCCGGTGCAGGATGAGGGTGGGGACACCGACCGAGGGGAGCAGTGTGCGGACGTCGACGTCGAACAAGGCTCGCAGATAGGCCTCGGCCTGGGTGGGGGTGATGGTGAGCCGCTGCATCTTGGCGAACAACGTTCGGAACGCGGCGTCGTCGGCCCGGCTCGGCACGTACTGGCCGGCGAGCTCGGGGTTCCCCCAGGTCTGGCCGAAGACGGCGGCGAGCTGGTCGGCGGCAGCGGGATCGAGCCCGATGCGGTAGTCGTCGTCGCGGAGCAGCCGTGCCGTGGTGTTGGCCAGGACGAGTGCCTGGATCCGGTCGGGGCGGGTGGCCGCCAGCATGATCGCCATCGGCCCGGCGTCGTAGCCGGCCATGAGCACGGCCCGCTCCGATCCGGCGGCGTCCATGACGCCGAGGGTGTCCTCGGCGTAGGCCTCCAGGTGCGGGATCGCCTGCAGCGACA
>CAYQZO010000295.1:0-3154 GCA_964421925.1 uncultured Acidimicrobiaceae bacterium | reverse complement strand
GGACCGCGGCGTCCGCTTCGAGTTCTTCTCCAATGTGGACAACCTCGTTCTTTCACAAGACGGGAGTGCGCTTGCCGCCGTCGAGCGCTCCCGCCAGGTGGCACTCGCCGATGGGGTGGCCGAGTATCAACCGCTCATCGAGGTCGGCGGTCTGCCCGTGTTCCCGGAGCAGCCGCTCGCCGAGCAGCTCGACCTGGCCGACGCCACCTTGCCCGGTCGACGCGATCTGGAGACGGTGTGGACGCGTCGCCGCCCCGCGGGGAGGGTCACCATTCGGCAGGGCGAGGACTTCGACGACGCCGTGTTCGCCATTCCGGTGGGGATGGCTCCCTACGTCGCCGGCGAGCTCATCGCCACCGATCAGCGCTGGCGCGACATGGTCGACCACGTCAAGACCGTCGCCACCCAGGCCTTTCAGGTCTGGCTCACCGCCCCCGAGGCCGATCTGGGGTGGGAGGCCCCCGGGGTCACGATCACCGGATACGTCAAGCCCTTCGACACCTGGGCTTCGATGAGCCACCTCATCCCCGCCGAGGAGTGGACGAGCGACGACCCCAAGACGCTCGGCTACTTCTGCAACACGCTCCCCAGCGAGCCGCCACCCCCCGCCGACGACCCCGTCTACTGGGAGACGATGCAGGCCACGGTCCGCGACAACGCCGTCGAGTTTCTCCGCTCCGACGTGGCCCGGCTGTGGCCGGACACGACGGACCCGGCCACCGGGGAGTTCGACTGGTCGCTGCTCGCCGGCGCCGGGGACGCCGAGGGCGAGCGGCGTTTCGATGCGCAGTACTGGACCGCCAACGTCGACCCATCGGACCGTTACGTGCAATCGGTGCCCGGCAGCAGCCGGTACCGGATGACCGCCGACGGCAGCGGGTTTGCGCACCTGTACCTTGCCGGGGACTGGATCGACTCGGGATTCAATGCCGGCTTTGTCGAGGGCGCCGTCGTCTCCGGTCTCGAGGCGGCGAATGCGGTGCTCGGCGAGCCCCTCGCCGATGGGATCACCGGGCTCTACATGACCCCGGGTGCCGCGGGCGAGTAGCTTGGGGCAGGGAGGTGATGAGGTGAGCGAACAGAAACGGCGATCCCTGACCGAGGACGCCGTGCAGGCAGCCCGCGCCGGCGCCGATGCGCTGTTCGATCCGAGCATGCGCGAGGCCGCCCTCCAGGCCGCGGAGGAGGCGCGGGAGCGTTTTGCCCGATTTCTCGAGTCTTCGACGGCCCGCAGCCGGGAGGCCGGGCCCGCCGGGCTCGACGGGCCGCAGCGCGCCAGCTTCGATCGTGCCCTCGACGCCTGGTTGGACTGGATGCGGGACAGCGCCGAGATGGCGATCCAGCTGGGAGGCCCGTTGCTCGCCGATCTGGCAGGCCGGATCCGAGACGGCGATGCCATCGCCTTTCCCACGGTGGTGGCAGGGACCGCGACCACGACCACCTTCAACGTCAACAACGACAGCGCCGACCCGCTCATCGGCGTGCGCTTCCACTGCGGTGATCTCCGCGCCGCAAGCGAAGCGGTCATCCCCATGGAGTGCATGGACTTCGAGCCGGCCGAGATCGACCTGATCGAGCCGGGTACCAGCTACTACGTCACCACCCACCTCCGGGTGCCGGAGGGAACGGCCCCGGGTGTCTATCACGGGGTCGCCATGGCCACCGAGCTCTCCGATCAGCACCTCCCGGTGAGCGTCGACGTGGTGCCCCGCGTGGTGCGGTGACCGGACAGACCCTTCAGGCCGAGATCGACCTCGTCGAGGCGGTGCTCGCCACCGACGCCGGTCTCATCAACGGCTTCGTCCCCCGGTACTTGCCCGCTCGCGAGCCCCGGCGCTGGCTCTACGACCTCGTCGCCGACTACCCGGGCCGGCAGGGCAAGGGCATCCGGTCCAGCCTGTGCCTCGCCGCCGCCCGGGCCTACGGCGCCAAGACCGAGGAGGCGCTGCCCAGCGCCATCGCAATCGAGTTGCTGCACAGCGCCTTCCTGGTCCACGACGACGTCGAGGACGAGAGCGAGGAGCGCCGCGGCGAGCCGACGCTGCACACCGCGGTGGGTGCTCCCCTGGCCATCAACGCCGGTGATGCCCTCGCCGTGCTCGGGCTGACCCCCCTCAAGGACAACGTCGACATGCTCGGCACCAGGATGAGCGGGCGGGTGGCGGAGGAGTTCGAGGACCTCATGCAGCGCACCATCGAGGGTCAGGCCATGGAGCTCGGATGGCGAGCCGAGAACGTGGTCGACCTGACCGCCACCGACTACCTCGACCTGGTGTCGCTGAAGTCCTCCGCGTACACCACCATCTACCCGCTGCGCATCGGCGCCCTCATCGGATCGTGGGGAACCGCCGACCTCGATGCCATCTCGACGTTCGGGTTCTACCTCGGAGCCGCCTTCCAGATCCATGACGACGTGCTCAACATCAGGGCGGCATCCCGCGAGTACGGCAAGGAGGCCCTCGGCGACCTCTACGAGGGAAAGCGGACCCTGATCCTCATCGACCTGCTCGACAAGGCCGGCGGAGCCGACCGCGCTTTCGTCGTCGACTTCCTGGCAAAGGACCGCAGCGAGCGCACCCGGGACGAGGTGCGCCGGGTGCTCGGGCTCATGGAGGCCGCAGGTAGCGTCGAGCACGCTCGCAATTTCGCCCGCACCCTCGCCTCCGCCGCCTACGACTCGTTCGACCAGGCCTTCGCCACGGCCATCCCGGGCCGGGACGTGGCCTTCATCCATGCCATGATCTCGTACATGGTCGAGCGGGAGCGGTGATCGGCTGCCGACCTAGGAAGACGGGCAGCCCGCCTCACCGGGGAGCACCGGACGGAACAGCAGCCGATGGCTGACGCCGCCGATCATCCACTTCGTCTCGAAGCCGGCGTCGGCGGCCAGAGCGAGGACCGGATCGACGTCGTCGCCCTCGACGAGCGTGCACGAGTACCCGCCCACCTCCTCGACGCCGGCGATCGGGTCCAGGGGCCATTCGACGGAGGCTCCGGTTCCTGCAGCCGGTGTCGCGTAGACGATCAGGGCGTCGACGGGATACGGCGCCGGGCCCTCGACGATCTCGCCCTCCAGGCCCTCGAGGGTGAGGAGCATGTCGAACAGGCCGATGAGTTCGTTGCGCGCTGCCGCTTCGGACACCCCTACACCCGC
>CAYQZO010000294.1:0-3168 GCA_964421925.1 uncultured Acidimicrobiaceae bacterium | reverse complement strand
CTCATCAACAAGGGCTATACGCCGGTCGAGCTGCAACACGCGCTGAAGGACCTGCCCGATCACCTGTACCAGCCGCCGTACTCGGTCCCGACCTACGGCACGCCGTTCACCTCGGTCCCCGAGTTCTTCACCGGCTGGGTGAGCTGGTTCAACGGCGACGCCACCGACCTGTTCCCAAGCGAGCCGAAGCGCTACGCCGAAGGGATAGTGGAGCTGCTTGGCGGCGCCGGGTCGGCGCTCGATGCCGCCAAGGCCGCCCACGCCGACGGAGACCACCAGTTCGCCGCCGAGCTGGCTCAGCTCGTGGTTCGCGCCGAGCCGGACAACGAAGATGCCAAGCTGGTCAAGGCGGCCGCCTTGCGTGCTCGCGGCTACCAGGAGTTGAACCCGATCGCCCGCTCCTGGTACCTCACCGGTGCCCTCGAGCTGGAGGGGGCGTTCGACCCGACCGAGGTGCTCCAGGGCGCCCTCCAGCAGTTCGAGAGCGAGGCGAACGCGGCCAGCGTCATCAACGGCTGGCGCTACCTCCTCGACGCCGAAGCCGCGGGGGCGACCGAGCTCTCGATCGGCATCCGCGCCGACGACGGAACCGAGAGAACGGTGACGCTGCGCAACAGCATCCTCGACATCTCGGAAGGCATCGGCGACGTCGATGCGGAGGTCGAGATCGCAACGGCCGATCTGGTGGGCGCCCCGGCGGTGCACGCGGCCAAGACCGTCTCAGGTGACGACGACGCCTTCGGCAAACTCGTCTCGCTGCTCGACACCGAGGTGGTCGGCTTCTCGATGCACCAGCGCTAGGCGACCGGCGGATCGTCGGCGTGCATGGTGATGCGACGCGCCGAGAAGCCGTGCGCCTCGTAGAAGTTCTTGGCTTCGCGATGGCCCGGGCTCACCACGGCGTCGAAGCGGGTGATGCCCTGGTCTCGGAGTCCGCCCACGGCATGGTGGAACATGGCGTCGCCCAGTCCCACTCCCCTGGCCTCTGGTTCGGTGTAGACGTAGCGGATCACCCCCACCGGCGTGCCGTCGGCCAAGTCGCGTATCTCGTGCAGCAGGAAGCCGAAGACGGCGTCGTCGATGGTGCCCACGGTGACCGCGCCCTGGGCGATCAGGCCCGCCAAGCGCTCGGCAACGTTGGGTCCGACGCCCTCGGACTCGTGCCACAGCGGACGCAGCGCCGCCTGCTCCTCGGCGAGACCGGCATAGAGGGCCTCGAGGCGTGGGAGATCGGGCGCGGTCGCGTCCCGGGCGGCAATGTGCATCGGGCCGGAGCGTACCGTCAGCTACCGAAGCGGCGCTTCCATCCCCACTTGGTGAGCAGGCCGATGGCCTCGACGGCGATCGACGCCGTCATCTTTGAGTTTCCCAGCTCTCGCTCCCGGAACGTGATGGGCACCTCGACGATGGTCAGATCGGCCTGGCGGGCCCGCCAGGTCATCTCGACCTGGAAGGCATACCCGGAGGCGTCGCACGATGCGGGGTCGAGTTCCTTGATCGCAGCGGCTGCGTAGGCGCGGAACCCGGCGGTCGTGTCCGCGACGTCGAGGTCGAGCATGAGCCCGGCGTACTCGTTGCCGGCCCGTGAGATCGCCTGCCGGTACCACGACCAGCCGTCGGTGCCCCCGCCCGGAACGTAGCGGCTGCCGATGGCGAGATCGGCTCCGGCGTCGATGGCGGCGATGAGTCGCGGGAGGTCGGCGGGATCGTGGGAGAAGTCGGCATCCATCTCGCACAGCACCTGTGCTCCGGCGTCCATGGCGGCGGTGAAGCCGGCTGCGTAGGCGGGTCCGAGACCCGACTTCTCGGTTCGATGCAGCACCGCAAGGCCGTCGTCCGCCGAAGCCAGGGCGTCGGCGAGGTTCCCGGTCCCGTCCGGGGATCCATCGTCGACGATGAGCAGCTGGTACCCGTGCTTGCGAGTTGCCGCCGCGATCGCCTCGAGGTTGTCCACCTCGTTGTAGGTGGGGATGACGACCGTGACGTCCTCGGGGGTGGTCATCGGCATCGTGGTCGCGGGATCGAGGGGGGTGATGGCTGGATCCATTCCATCCTATCGGCCCCGCGACGGGGTCTCTTGATGCTCAGGCGGCGCAGTCGCGGCAGACCTTGCGCCGCCCCTCGGCGAGCTGGCTCGTCTTCAGCACGAGGAAGCAGCTGGTGCACACGAACTCACCCTCGGTCGCCTCGTCGGCCCCTTTGCGGTCCATGGCGAGCTCTTCACGGCGGATGGCCCGCATCTCGGCGGCCTCGTCGACGACCAGGGTCTCGGAAGTCTCGTCGTCGGTGAGCATCTCGAGCTCCTCGGCCTCGAGCTCATCGAGCGCCTCGGCGTCGCCCTCTTCCTCCTCGTCGGCGTCGTCCTCGTCCGAGTCGCTCTCATCGAGATCCTCGATGTCGACGAGCTCTGTCTCCTCGAGGTCCGCGGCATCCGGCTCGAATTCGTCGTCGAACTCATCCGGCATGTCGTCGTCGGCGAGATCGTCTGCAGTCAGCTCTTCGGTGGGCACTTCTGACCTCCGCGGCGCGGGAGCATACACACGCCGCCAGTATTCGGCGCCGACGCTGTGAATCTTTACGGACACCTTTCCCGGCCTGAGCGGGCGGCTCAGATCTTGAACTCGATTGCCCGGGGAACCACCTCGATTCGGACCGGCCCACTTCCGAGTATTTCGCCATCCGCCTCGATCGGCCACTCATCGGGGCAATGGATGGAGATGCGCGATCCCTTGGTTCTGCGCACCCCCTTGTGGCTGAGGTGGGTGCCGAACATGACCCTCGGCATGAGGGCGGGAGCGTGCCAGCGGGGGCCGGAGAACAGCTGAACGTCGAAGACGCCATCCATCACCGTGGCCCGCGGCGCCACGTTCATCCCGCCCCCGAAGAACTGACCGTTGGCGACCACCACCGTGATGACGTCGCCCTCGAGAACACGGTCGTCGACCTCGACCCGGATGTCCGCGGACTGGAACCCGACGAGGGCGAGCCAGAAGCCGATGGTGTAGCGCGCCGCGCCCAGGGCGTCGGGCAGGCGGCCGGCACGCTGCGCGGAGCGGGCGGCGAGCCCGGCGTTGGCGGCGTTGAGGAAGTAGCTCGACCCGAACGAGCCCGTGATCCGCCCCAGGTCGGTTGGATATTGGTTATCGCCGGTGAGGTGCGCCACCGCCC
>CAYQZO010000293.1:1284-3169 GCA_964421925.1 uncultured Acidimicrobiaceae bacterium | reverse complement strand
ACCTCCTCCACCGGCACCACCAGGGTGTGGCCCGGTCTGAGGGGGTCGATGGAGAGGAAGGCCACCGCCCGGTCGTCCCGGTACACGAATCGGCCGGGGAGCTCTCCCTCGATGATCTTGGTGAACACGGAGGCCATGGGCCGAGGCTAGCGATCCCGTCGCCACGGGATTCGCCAGCGCTCGTGGAGCAGCGAACCGACCTAACGTCGGGACCGCATGAGCTCAGGGCCCCCCACCCAACCGACGCCCTCCGATCGCGCCGGCACCGTGGCCATCATCGCCGGCACCGCGGTGAGCGCCCTCTCGGTGTACCTGTACCAGGTGATCGGGGGCCGCACCCTGGGCGCGGAGGACTTCGCCCCGATCGGGATCATCTGGACGGTCTCGTTCCTGGTGTTCACCGTGCTCAACCTGCCGGTGGAGCAGTACCTCACCCGCCGGCTCATCCTGGGCGGGGGGCGGTGGGTGCCCGATCGCCACGCGGCGCTCACCGTCGCCGTCCCCCTCACGCTCGGGGTCGTCGCCGGTACCGGCTTCGTCGCCCTCACCCTGGATCGGTTCTTCCAGGGATCGCCGGTGTTCATCGCCATCGCAGCATTGCTGCTGACCTCCCGCAACGTGCTGACGATGGGGCGGGGCTTTCTCGCCGGGCGGCGCCGCTTTCGGGCCTTCGGGGCGGTCGTGGCCGCCGAAGGGGTGGCGCTCGTGGTGTTGTCCGCCGCTGCCGCGGTGGTGGAGCCCACCACGGTGGTGTTCGCCTCGATCCTCATCCTTTCTCCCCTGACGGTCCTGCTGGCCCGGCCCCTGGCCACCACGGTGGTCATGCCGGTCCTCGCCGACCGCATTCCCGCCGGCTCGGGGTTCCTGGGGGCGCTTGTGGTCGCCACCGCCGCCGGTCAGATCATCCTTGCCGCCGAGCCGGTGGTGGTCGGCTTCGTCGGGGGAGGCGCCACCGCGGTGTCGGTGATCTTCGTCACCTTCACCCTGTTCCGGGGCCCGGTGACGTCTTCGTACAACCTGATCGCCCGCGTGCTCCCCGACTTCACCGCCATCGCCGCAGGCGGAGACCAGCATCGCCTCAACGTGTGGGCGGAGCGGATCGGCGCCGCCGGCCTCGGCGCGGCTGTGGTCTTCGGCGCCCTCGGGTGGTGGCTTGGCCCGGCGGTCGTGGAGCTCCTCTACGGGGCCGAGTTCGTGCCGCCGGCGTCGGTGGCGGGGATGGCCGCAGCTGCGGTCGGCTTCGCCCTGGCATCGTTGTTCCTCAACCAGATCTACGTCGCCCGCGGCGAGACCGGCCGGCTCGCCGTCGTCTGGCTGCTGGCCCTTGGCGTCTTCGTCGTCGCGCTCCTCGTGACCTCGGGCGACCCCATGGTGCGAGTGGCGGTGGCCTTCTTGGCGGGGGAAGCGGCGGCGACCCTGCTGCTGGTCGGCGAGTCCCTGCTCGGGCGCCACCGAGGGATCAACGGCCTCCGACCGGAACGAGCGCCCGCTGAGTAAGCTGCCGCACGTCCGAGATCTGGGAGCGAGGCTCAGTGGACTCACTGCAAGGCAATCGGGTAGTTGTGCTGGGTGGCGCGGGCTTCATCGGATCGCACCTGTGCACCCGTCTGGTCGACTCGGGAGCGTCCGTTACGTGTATCGACAATTTCATCACCGGGCGATCTGCCAATCTCGACCATCTCATGGGCCGGCCCGGGTTCTCGATCATCGACTACGACGTGACCGATTTCGTGCACATTTCGGGCGACGTGGACCACGTTCTCAACCTGGCCTCCCCGGCCTCTCCCTTCGATTACCTGCAGTGGCCGATCCACACGCTCAAGGTTGGCGCACTTGGCACCCACAAGGGTCTTGGCCTGGCACTGGACAAGGATGCCACCTTCTT
>CAYQZO010000293.1:0-1274 GCA_964421925.1 uncultured Acidimicrobiaceae bacterium | reverse complement strand
GTCAACCCGCAGCCGGAGACGTACTGGGGGAACGTCAACCCGGTCGGCCCGCGCTGGGTATACGACGAGGCGAAGCGATTTGCCGAGGCGCTCTCTCTCGCCTACCAGCGCGAGCATGGGTTGAAGGTGCGCATCGCTCGCATCTTCAACACCTATGGCCGGCACATGCGAATCGACGATGGCCGCGCCATACCGGCGTTCTTCAGGGCAGCCATCGAGGAGCGCCCGCTCCCTGTACACGGTGACGGCACGCAGACGCGGTCGCTGTGCTACGTCGACGATACGGTGGAGGGCTTGCTCCGGCTGTTGCTGTCCGACCACGAAGGCCCCATGAACATCGGCAACCCCGCCGAGGTGTCGATCCTCGAACTCGCGGAGACGGTCCAGCAGGTCGTCGGCGTCGACGTCGGGGTGGAGTATCTCCCGAGACCGGTCGATGATCCGCAGGTTCGCTGCCCGGACATCACCCTTGCCGGCGACGTGCTCGGCTGGAAGCCCGAGATCGGCCTCACTGACGGTTTGGCACTGACCTTGCCCTGGTTCCGGGAGGAGCTGGCCTAGCGCGTCCCGTCGGGCCTGCCGATCGAGGAGTAACGCAGCCCGGCTGATTCGGCGGCGGACGGGTCGATCAGGTTGCGCAGGTCGATCAGTATCGGGTCGGCGGCGAGCTCGGCAACCCTGGCCAGGTCGAGCTTTGCGAAGTCCGGCCACTCGGTTGCGATGACGACCGCGTCGGCATTCTCGATGGCTTCGTAGGGGTCGGCAAGGAACTCGGCCGTGGGGAGTATGCGGCGGGCATGGTCCATCCCCTCGGGATCGGAGATGCGTACGTGGGCGCCGTGGCCGATCAACACGCGGGCGATGTCGAGCGCAGGGCTCTCCCGCAAGTCGTCGGTGCCGGCTTTGAAGGTGATGCCGAGCAAGGTGATGGTGGTACCCGGGAGGGAGCCACCCACCGCCGTGCGGATACGATCGATCATGCGGCGCTTGCGCTCTGCGTTGACGTCGATGGCCGCAGCGAGGACCCGGGAGGGTGCGCCGTGGATCCTTCCGGTGTGAAGCAGCGCCTGGGTGTCCTTGGGGAGGCAGGATCCGCCGAAGCCGGGACCGGCATTCAGGAACGCGGGGCCGATGCGAGGGTCGAGACCGATGCCGCGAGCCACTGCGGCGATGTCGGCGCCGGTGAGCTCGCACAGGTCGGCGACCTCGTTGATGAACGACAGCTTGACTGCGAGGAAGGCGTTCGACCCGTACTTGATGAGCTCGGCGGTGGC
>CAYQZO010000292.1:0-3173 GCA_964421925.1 uncultured Acidimicrobiaceae bacterium | reverse complement strand
CACCGTTCTTCCATGGTGAGCCGAACGCCGTCTTCTCCTTTGGCGGGTTCGTCGCGGTTCACCAACGAGCCGGGGAGGACCGGGTCGAGCCGGACCTCCCCTGAATCTCCGCTGTGGTGGTCCGGGTCAGCCGCTGAACGGGTACACGTCGGATTGGGCGACGAACTCGGCGACGTACTCGAGCGCTGTCGCCATGCCAACCGACGTCTCCAGCGCCTCCGAGGCATCCGGCTGTCCGATCGCCTGAGCTTCCTCCGGATAGGCCTCCTGGAGCCAGGCCCAGAAGGCTCCGTCGAAGTCACCTGGATCGTTGCGGATGAGGCCGTCCACCCACTCGACGACCTTCCCGTCGAGGACGTGGAACAGTGAATTGCCCTGCTCGAAGATGCCGCCCGCGCCGTGGAAGTCATCGTCCATCCGCACCCCGCAGCTGACGAGGGTCTCTCCGTCGAGCCCGGTGCCGACGGCGACGCAGTCATCGACGACGGTGACGACCTGGTTGGCCACCATGTACGACTCGAACAGGTCGGGCCATGCCACGATCCCGGCGAGCTGTTCACCCCCGAGCGTTTCCGCCCAGGCCTCGAGGTCTCCGCTGTTGCGCGCCGCGATGGATGCGAGCACAACGTCGACGGCACCCTCGTCGATGCCGGGTGCCGCGTCGGTCGTCGGTGGAGCCGCGGTCGTCGGGACAGCGGTGGTAGTCGGTGCCAAAGGTTGGCCCGTGGTGTCGTCGTTGAGCGACACCAACAGGGCGCCAACGGCGAGTACCGCCACCAAGCCAGCTGCTGCGGCGAAGACCCACGGACCTCGCGGGTTCCTGTTCCTTGGCTCGATGGTTCGCAATTCCGTTCCTTGCATGCTGTCACTCCCTTGCTCGGGTGTTGCCAGGCGAACGGGACTCCGCAGCTCCGCCTCGAACCGATCCGGATCGGGCACCGGGTTGGCTTGGGCGAAGACATCGAGCAACTGGTCTTCGCGGGTCACGATTCACCTCCTTCCTGAGCAACTGGACGCGGAGCAACCGATGGGATGGGCACGACGCCGCCGAGGCGCTCGAACTCCCTGAGGAGCGCCCGCTTGGCGCGGTGAAAGCGCTGACGCACCGCCGACTCCGAACATCCGAGGATCGCCGCGATCTGGTCGTGCCTGAGCTCTTCCCACAGAGCGAGCCGAAGAACCTCGCGGTCCTTTGGTCGCAGCCCGGATGCCGCTTCGATGACCAGGTCGTACTCGGCGCGTCGCACCGTCTGCGTGTCGGGTGCGGAAACCGTCACTGGTGGCTGCCGGATGAGCTTCTCGGTCAACCGTGCCCGCCGGCCCAGGCTGCGCCGGTGGTGCGACACCACGTTGGAGGCGACGCCGTACAGCCAGGCCAGCTCGGCCTCGCGGGGAATCGCGTCGAGACGGCGCCACGCAATGGCGAACACCTCCGACGCCAGATCGGCGCAGTCATCGCGCCCGACCCGTCGTGCGCAGTAGGCCAGCACCTGAGCGTGGTGCGCGTCGAACAAGCGCCGGTAATTGGCGGACGCCCCCTCGTACGCGTCGAACGCTGCCTCTCCCATGTCCCTCCTATGCCCGCCCCGGTGTGGATGTGACAGACAGTCTGTCACACGGACACCGGTCCGGGCATGGAGTGGTGAGCAACTGGAGAGGGCGCCCGACCCGCGCGGTCGGGCGCCCCTCAGTTGCTGAACCGCCGACGCGGACCGCTGGTGGTTACGAGATCACTGCGCTTCGCCGAGCATCGAAGCGACGACACCGGTCGGCACGGTCGCCGGAGGTGGTGCGTAGTCACCGACGACTTCGAGGAGCCGGGCGCCGTACGCATCGCAGTCCACCGAGTTGAGCGCACCACCGGCGGTCTCGGCGACGATCTCACCGAAAGGATCCAGCCAGTCATCAGAGATCTCGACCATCCAGTTCTCGCCGTACACATAGTGAGCGTGCTCGGTCCCGGCGACGAAACACCCGTACCAGGTGGTCCAGGCCGCGGTGCGGATCCTCGAGTCCGCCGAGTCGAGGAGGACGATGTTCGACACCGCGCCTTGAAACGACGGGCACTCGACGAATTCCACCAGGCCAAGCATCTCGACAAGCTCCTGGTCGTCGATCTCCTCGATCGTGGCGTCGGCGCACGCCGGTTCGACCGGTTCCAGTACTGCGGCGAGCTCCAGGCCGGAGGCGTACGAGGTCGACTGGCTGTCGTCGGTCGACGAAGCAGCGTCGCCACACGCTGCTGTCACGAGACACAGCGCAAGGATCCCTACGGCCAGCCAACCCGATCGCCACCCCATTGGGACGCAGCCTAGGTGCTTCGGCCACCGCCTGAGGGTCGACGCCAAGAAGCCCCCGTGCGGGGGCTTCGTGGGTCGCGTGGGAATCGAACCCACAACCCTCCGGTTAAGAGCCGGATGCTCTGCCTAGTTGAGCTAGCGACCCGGCGACAGGTTATCAGTCGGTCGGTGGCATCGACCCCCAGGTCGTAGAGACCACGTCGATCCATGTCATCGTTCGATGCCGATGGTCCGTGCTGCGAAGAACGGCGATGCGACAAACGCCGTGTTCGAGATGGTTCTTCCGGTGACCGGTGCCGCGCGGCTTGACGAAGGTCTTTGTGAAAGCGGCATTCATCAGACCGGTCTCTTGGCTCCAGAAGGCCTGAGCAGCGGCCTCGTCGTTGCCTTCGTGCAGATGTAGGGACAAACGGAAATCTGCTCTTGGGTCCAGGTAGCTCCTGACCCAGGCAACGAACAGGCGGAGAACGGCAGGATCCGAGTTGGCCAGAATGAGATTCGAGCCCGTCTTCGCTCCTTCACCCCAGTAGAGCACGACGCCGGCGACGAAGAACGGGTCGTTCAGGTGGTCCTCCGCAAACTGCCGCGCCTCCTCCCGTATTCGGGCAATCTCCTCTCGGCGCCGCCACTGGGTGTCGACGGGTACGCCCTTGCGCGACGTGGTGCGCTCTTTAATCGCGGTCACCTGCGAGTCGGTGAGCCAGATCTCCTTGCACCAATGAGACAACGTCCCCTTCGGCACCGGGATCAGCTCCCGGATCTCCCCGTAGGTCAAACCGAGCCGGCGCAACTCCTTGCCCAGCTCGGACCGCTCCCAGCGGTGCAGCTCGTCCCACTCGGCGGCGCGTTCCAGCAACCGGGCAGGAACCTCGG
>CAYQZO010000291.1:1812-3192 GCA_964421925.1 uncultured Acidimicrobiaceae bacterium | reverse complement strand
CTCGGCTCGTGCTGAGACGCAGCGCGGGGACGGTCTGGGTGATCTCGGACCCGGCAGCACCGGGAGGGTCGCCCAGTCTCTTCTGGCTCATCGACGGTGAGGTACGATCGCTGCCACTCGAGGGTGTCGTCGAGTCACTCGGGAGGCCTGTGGTCCGCGGCCAGACCGTGATCGTCCCGGGAGCGACCGACACCGGACCTGCCCTGTGGGCGAGCGAGGACTCGGGATCGAGCTTCACGCGCATCGACGCCCCATGGGCTTCGGGCACGCTCGCCGCCCTGCTGGGTGGCCCGCAGGAGTTCGTCGCCTACGTCGACGTCGGCGCTCCCGGAGCCGTGCGGCTCGAAGCGTGGACGTCGCTCGATGGTCGTGTCTGGGTTCCGGTCCGCCCGGTGGCGTTCGCCGAGGAACCCATCGGTTGGTTCGAGGTCTACGGAGATCGCGGGCCGTTCTTCGTCAGCGTCGTCGACGCCGCGGGCGAAGTCGGTGCATTCTGGTTCTCCGAGGACGGCGTCACATGGAGCCAGCCAGAAGGTCTGCCACCGGTGACCGACCCGGGCGCCGAGTCGTTCTTCGCCACCGACTTCGGCTTCGTGTTCACCACCTTCGTGTACGGATCCGATTACGAGGACACAGGCAACGACCTCGTCCGGGTCATGGTGTCTGACGACGGGCTGACCTGGGAGGACGTCTCGGACCCGACGATCATGATGCCTTCCGAGTTCCCCAAGGGCGCAACCGGCGCACAACTGGCCTGGTCGGTGGCGGGCGAGCGCGTCTTCATCGCTCGCAGCTACGACAACGGAGAGCGAACGCTGTGGGTGGGCAGGTTCGACGGCTGATCGGGCGTCACATCGTGATCACGAGCTTGCCGAGGACCTCGCCCGACCCGAGGCGGGCGAGTGCCTCCGGAACCTCGCTCAACGGATACGTGCGGTCGATGGCCGGGCGAAGCTCTCCCGCCGCGGCGAGGCCGGCCAGGTAGGAGAGGTCCTCCTTGTTGGGCTTTGCAACCAGCAGCTTCGTGTCGCGTGAGCTGAGCCAGGACATCACCAGCCCGAGGGTGACGAGGTTGAGCAGCCGGGGGACGGGGCCCCCAACCATCAGGTAGCTGGCGCTGGGCCGCATCGCCCGCCGCGAGGCGAACAGGGGACGAGCCCCGGCGAAGTCGAGAATGTGGTCGTATTGCTGGCCACTGCGCGTGAAGTCCTCTTGCGTGTAATCGATGACGTGATCGGCTCCCAGCGAGCGCATCAGGTCGAGCTTTTCGCCCGAGTCCACTCCCGTCACCTCGGCGCCGAGCGACTTGGCGATCTGGATGGCGAAGGTGCCCCCGCCCCCGCCGGCCACGATGATCGGCATGTTCTCCACCGAGTGGGT
>CAYQZO010000291.1:0-1802 GCA_964421925.1 uncultured Acidimicrobiaceae bacterium | reverse complement strand
CCGCCCCCGCCGGCGCCGACGATCAACACCTGCTTTTCCGGCCCGACGTTGGGGCGGTCGCGCATCCCCTGCAGCCCGAGCACCGCCGATTGGGGAAGGGTGGCGGCGTCCTCGAAGGACAGGCCCTCCGGCTTCTTCACCAGCGGCGCATCCTGGCGCACTGCGAGGTACTCGGCGAAGGCACCGTGCCCGTGGTACAGGGTGTCGCCCAGGACATCGTCGCCGGGCTGGAACTCGGTCACCTCCGGGCCGACGGCTTCCACGGTTCCCGCCACGTCGGACCCGAGGATTGGATCCGCCGGTCTGCGCAGGCCACCGACCCGGGCGTACGCCGGTTTGCCGGTCAGCGTCTCCCAGTCGGATCGGTTCACCGAGGCGGCCCGCACCTTGATGAGGACGCGATCGCCGGTGGCAGCGGGCTTCTCCACGTCTTCGAGGCGGAGCACGTCGGGCGGGCCATACCGGTCGTAGACGATGGCTCTCATGGGGCGAAGGTAGTCGACGGGTTCGGGGGATTCCCCGCCGCCGGTTACGGGGGCAGCCCGCTGGTGGTGTAGCGGTGGCCGAGACGGCTGGTCCACAGGTAGTCGCCGCCGGGGATGGGTACGTGGCTCCACCCGCGGTGTCTGATGACGTGGTGGTGTCGGCACAGGGCGGCCATGTCACACACCCGGGTCTTGCCGCCCTGTGACCACGGTGTCCGGTGGTCGAGGTCGCAGTTGGTGGCGGGCATGCGGCAGCCGGGGAAGATGCAGGTCCGATCTCTGGCCTCGATGTGGCGACGCTCGGAGGCGGTGGGACGGCGCCTGGTGGTGCCGGAGGCGATGGGTTGTCCGGTGTCGGGGTCGGTGACCGTCCACCGCCATTCGGCGTCGAGCTGCCTTTCGGCGACCTGGCGGGCGACGTCGGCGACCACCACACCGTAGCCGTTGAGCTCACCCGGGTCCTCGCTGGCCCGGGTGAGGGTGTCGAACGGGATGGTGATCTCGACGCCGCCACCGGCACCGGTGAGATCGTTGGCGCCGGTGAGCAGGGAGAGGAATACGTCGGCCCGCTTCTGGTCCATGGTGCGGCCATCCTTGGGTAGCGCCATGGCCAGGCGATTCACCCGGCGGGTGGCCGCGACGACACCATCCGGGGCCATGTCCAGGCCCAGCAAGTTGGCGGTGCCGTTCTCGGTGGGTTCAGCGACGACCATCCGATCCTTGAGGGCGTCGTCGTAGCGCTTCTTGGCGTGGTCCGGGTCGGCCTGGATGCACAACTTCTCCAACCGTGCTCTGAGCTGCCCGGTGGTCAACCGCGGAGCTACCTCGAGGATCTCGTCCACGACCCGGCGGGCGACGTCATCGGTGAGGTGGGTGGTGCCGTCGTCGATGACATAAGCCCGGCGCCGGTCGATCTGTCCCGTTGCCAGCGCCTCCCATACCCGGGGAATCCGGTTGCGCAGCTGGATGGCGAAGTACAGCTCGGCCTCGGATGCACGGCGGGTCAGGTGGAGGGCGGCCGCGATCTCGGCAGCGGCGTCGTCGTGGATCGAGCCGATGCAGTCGTCCTCGTCGACGGCATCGAGGACCGCGGTCATGTCCCGGTACAGGTGGGCGTCGTAGAAGGAGCGCATCCGGTCGTGAGCCCGCAGCACGGTGATCCGATTGCGGGGCGACACCCGGTTCACGTCGATCGTGGTGAGGAGTGCCGCCAACTCGACACCGGGCTTCATCCGGTCCAAACCGCCGGGAATGGGCTCGAATTGCGTATCGAACATATGTTCGATCCTACCAGACCGGTGTGACAGAAACAGGGGG
>CAYQZO010000290.1:0-3196 GCA_964421925.1 uncultured Acidimicrobiaceae bacterium | reverse complement strand
ATGGACTACGACGACCTCGTCGACCTCATGGAAGGCCTGGGGGCGTACTCCGGGCCCGACGTGTACGGCGTCGTGGACGGCACCTTCCCCGCCGAGATCGTGCTCCAGGACGGCGTCATCGTGAGCATCGGTGAGGTGTACCTGCCATGACCATCCTCACCCCTGCTGCTCCTCCCCGCGGGTTCCGCCGTTGGCGGCGCCCGAGGGTCGCAACGCTCTCGGTCCCCGAGATCGAGCTCCGGGAGCGACGCGCCTTCACCGGCTGGCTCGGCTTGCTCTTCGCGGCGACGGCCGTGTTCAGCTCGTTCATCGTCCCGCTCGCTGCTGCAGACACGCCGGGCGAACTCGCCCGGCTCGTCGCAGCCGAGCGGGGCTCGATCGTGGTGTCCCAGGCTTTCGGGGCAGCCGCCGCGCTCCTCTTCGCTGCGTTCGCCATCGGCCTCTCGAGATCGGTGCTTGCCGGCGGCCAGGTCGCGGTGCTCGCCTGGACGGGATGGGGGATCACCGCGGCGGCGATGGCCAGCGCCGTCACCGCCGCGGTGATGGGTTTCGTCGGCTCGCCGACGCGGGTGGGGATCACCTCCGACCTCTACTCCGTCTACCGCGCGACGGAGATCCTGCTCTACATCGGGATCATGGCTTTCGCCGCTTCGCTGGCGATCGCGGACAACGACCTCCCCACGGGTATCCGGACGCTCTCCGCGTTGGTCGGGTTCCTGGCGCTTGGCCGCTTCATGTCCGCCTGGGCGGAGACGAGCACCACCCTGAGCGTCGTCGCCGCTCCTGCCTTCGTCGCGCTCATCGGGGTCATCGCCACCTGGATGATCGTCGCCGCCCACCGTCGCCCCGCCCCGGACCGACCGAGGGGGCGCCGAGTGCGATCGTGATCCTGATCAGTTCCTGCGAGCCATGACAGGGGGCCGGCACCGCCGGCCCCCGAAGCTTTGACCGGGTCCTCGATACTCGGTACTCGATCCTGGATACTCACCTCCATGAGAACACTGGTGACGGTGCGAGAACCAGGTCGCGATCCGATCGCCCTCGTCATCGACGGTGACCGCTTCACCGACCCCGACGACGGGCCCATCGACGAGGAGCTCGACACGAGCGCCTGGTACGCCTCGCCCGGCCTCGCCGACTGCCACGCCCATCTGGGCATGAGCGCCATGGCGGAGATGCTCGGCCTCACCGACGAGGACTACAGGGCCAACGCCGTGCAGAACGCATGGATGCAGCTGGAGGGCGGCGTCCTGCTCATCGCCGACAAGGGCTCGGGTGCCGATACCACGCTCGAGATCCTGGACGCTCCGCCCACAGAACGGCCCCAAGCCTCGATGGCGGGCCGGATCATCGCCCCCCACGACGGCTACTACGCCGGCTACGGGCACGAAGTCGACGAGGCCGGCCTCGTCGACGCGGTGGCCGCCTGCGACGAGCGGGCCGACTGGGTGAAGATCATCGGCGACTGGCCCCGCCGCGACGCGGGGCCCCGGGCCAACTACACGGCAGCGGCGTTGGCGACTGCGGTGGAGGTGGCCCACGCCGCGGGCAAGCGGGTGGCAATCCACACCATGGCTCCCGCCGGGGTGCGGCCGGCGGTCGACGCCGGGGTGGACTCCATCGAACACGGTCCCTTCCTGTCCGACGACGACTTGAAGATCCTGGCCGAGCGCGGTGGATGCTGGGTCCCCACCGTGAACAACATCGAATTCCTTCTCGACTTCCTCGGAGCGGACAGCTCGGGCGGCCGGCTCATGGCCCGGGCGTTGGACAACCTGCGCATCCTGCTCCCTGCCGCCGAAGAGCTCGGCGTCATCGTGCTCGCCGGTTCCGATCTCGCCATACCCCACGGCGCCATCGCCGCCGAGGCGATCAAGCTGCACGAATACGGCGTCTCCGCCCCCGCCGCCTACGCCGCGACGTCGACGGCCGCCTACGACTACCTGGGCTTCGATCGCCGTCTTGTTCCCGGCGCGCCCGCCAATGCCGTGTTCTTTGCCGACGAACCTAAGGAGAACCTGAGAACTCTGGCGCAGCCCAGATTGATCGTCCGCGCCGGAACCGTTGTTTTCCGGGCATAGACCGGCAGCGCACCCGGTTATTGATTCTGGTTGCCCGCTCAGATGTGCCATGATGCAGGGAACCCCCCACCGCCCGTAGGCGTCATACGCACGCACACGGGCCAGACGGCACCTCCGTTCGACCGTTTTCTGGCGGTCACGCGTGCCCTTTATGGAGAAGGATCGAATGAAGACGGCAGAAAAGATGCGAATGGCGGGCGAGCCTCTCGAGGTTGGCGACAGCCTGACGCGGTATCTCACCGAGATCTCCTACCACGAGCTGCTCACCGCCGATGAAGAGGTCGAGCTCGCCCAGGCCATCGAGGCCGGGAGCGAGGCCGCGGAGCGGCTTGCGGCCGTGTCGGTGCGCGGCGCCGAGAAGGCGCGGCTCGAGCGCGCCGTGCGCAAGGGCAAGGAAGCCAAGGATCGCTTCACCCAGGCCAACCTGCGCCTGGTGGTCTCGCAGGCCAAGCGGTACCGCTCCCAGTACGGGATCGAGTTCATCGACCTCATCCAGGAGGGCAACCTCGGACTCATCCGCGCCGTGGAGAAGTTCGACTGGCGCAAGGGATTCAAGTTCTCCACCTACGCCACCTGGTGGATCCGCCAGGCCATGCAGCGCGCCGTGGCGGAGAAGTCGCGCACCGTGCGGCTTCCCAACTCTCTGCACGACACGCTGGTCACGCTCAACGGAGCCCGCAACCGGCTGGTCTCCGAGCTCGGCCGCGACCCGAGCGAGGAAGAGCTCGCCGCCGAGTCCGGCCTGACCCTCGACCAGGTGTACGAGGCGCAGCTGGTCTCCGACTCGGTGTCGCTGGAGTCCCCGATCGGTGAGGACGGCGCCGTCCTCGGCGACTTCGTCGCCCACGAGGACGACGAGGACCCGGTCCGGGAGACGGAGCGGGTCAGCGTGGTCGAGTCGCTTCGCGAGGCGATCAACCGCCTCCCCGAGCGCGAGGCCTACATCCTCACCATGCGGGTGGGCATGGAGGACGGCCTGCCCCGCACCCACGAAGAGATCGGCAAGAACCTCGATCTGGGCCCCACCCGGGTCCGCTCCATCGAGAAGCTCGCTCTGTCCAAGCTTCGCCATCCCGCCTTCGGGCTGCGCGAAGATGCGATGGAGTTCTGACAGC
>CAYQZO010000289.1:0-3203 GCA_964421925.1 uncultured Acidimicrobiaceae bacterium | reverse complement strand
AGAAGCTGTCCCGCCCGAAGATGTCCTGGTACATGGCGGCGGCTTCCTTCGCCGCCTGGTAGTCGCGAACCTGCCCGACGTTGCCTTCCTCACTCGAGGCGTCGGGAGCGAGCAGCTGGGGGACGTGCCCGCCGAGACAGCCGCTGGTGGCGACGATGCCCTCGGCGTGTGCGGCGAGCAGCTCGGTGTCCATGCGCGGCTTGTAGTAGAAGCCCTCCAGGTACGCCCTGGAGGCAAGCTGCATCAGGTTGTGATACCCGGTCTCGCTCTCGGCGAGCAGCGTCATGTGGTAGCGAACGTCCTCGCGTCGCGGCGGGCGGTCGAAGCGGGAGCCGGGCGTGAGGTAGGCCTCCATCCCGATGATGGGCTTGATGCCTGCCTCGGTGGCTGCCTTGTAGAAGTCGATGACGCCGTACAGCGCACCGTGGTCGGTGATGGCGATGGCGGGCTGGTCGTCGGCGGCGGCCGCCGCCACCATGTCGCTGACCCGGGCCGCCCCGTCGAGCATGGAGAACTCGGAGTGGACGTGGAGGTGGGCGAAACCCGACAACGGCATCCTCGGCTCGGAACTACATCAGTGGAATTCGGAGCCTAGCCGATCTGTGCTCAGCCGGCGCTCAGGCGGATGCCTCGGCCAGCTCTTCTGCCTTGGTCTCCCCCGGCTCGGGCATGGCCGGCGCAGACGGCTCCTCGCGAGCGAGGATCCGGGCGACGACGAGGCCGCCAAGCGCGAGCAGACCGAGCACGATGGCGATGCGAACGACGGTCTTCATGCCGCCACGATATTCGATCGAGATCCCTACCAGTAGGGCCGATTCGCCGCATTCCACCGTCGCGAGTACTTAGGGGTACATATGCGGTCTCTCCAAGTACACGCGACGAAAAGACCTTTGGCACTACCGGCGGGTACCCGCTCTCGCGTAGTTCTCAGGGAAGGCAGCCAGAGGGGAGCAGCTCATGGAGAGCATCAAGGACGCGGCAGCCGCGTTTCTCACCAACAGTCGCATCGCGGTCACTGGCGTGTCCCGCAGCCCGGAGTCGCACGGCAGCAACATCGTGTACCGGCGGTTGCGGGATCGGGGGTATCAGGTGCGTGCGGTCAACCCCAACGCCGACGAGGTGGAGGGCGACCCTGCCTACCCGGACCTGCGGTCGATCCCCGATGGGGTAGACGCCGTCGTGATCGGGACCCGCCCCGAAATCGCCGTGGAGACCATGAAGGAGTGTGTCGAGCTCGGGATCGGGCAGGTGTGGATGCACCGCGGGCCCGGCCCGGGCAGCGTCTCGCCGGAGGCCGCGGCGTACGGACGTGAGCACGGTGTCCAGGTGATCGACGGCGGGTGCCCGCTCATGTTCGGGCCGACCGCCGACTTCGGCCACAAGCTGATGAAGCCGATCCTCACCATGACCGGGTCGGTGCCGCGACAGGTGTGAGCGCGGCCCTCACTCCACCTCGACGACCTCGCCCCGGGCCGCGGCAAGGAGCTCGAAGAAGGCCACCCTGAGGTCGGAGGCGAACTCGTCGATGTCGTACAGCAGGTCCCAGTCGCCGTTGAGCCCCCAGTCCACCGCACCGTTGTAGCTGAACAGGGCGAGCCCGACGCCATGGCTCTCCCAGAGCGGAACCAGCGGGTAGGTCGCCAGGAGCTTGGCGTCGTACAGATAGAAAGGAAACTGGGGCCCGGGCACGTTGGTCACCGTCATGTTGAAGGGCCGGACGTTGGCCGCCAGCCGCACCCCGAGCGACACCAGGGTGGTGGGCGCACCGGATGAGATCTGTACGAGGGTTGCCGCACCGAGCGCCTGGTCGGTCCCCTTGAGGTCCTTGGTCTCCTCGAGAACGAGGGCGTGACGCTTCACCGGGTCGGGCTCGCCGATGGGGAGCGTCACCAGCCACATGGCGATCTTGTTGCCGAGGGTGAAACGCTGGTCACGGGTGCGCACGCTCACCGGGGCCATCACACGGAAATCGACCTCGCGCAGGGTCTCCGCGTCCACGCCGCGCTGCTCCATCAGGAACCGGCGCACCCCTCCCGCCACCGTCGCCAGGATCGCGTCGTTCACCGTCCCGCCGAGCAGGTTCTTGATCTCCTTGATGTCCTCGAGCGGTGTGGAAAGCCAGTCCACCCGACGATCCGGGGTCACCGGCCCGTTGATGGGCGTATTCCACGACGGCTGCAGCCACCCGCTCTCCAGCGACGCGCCGATCGCCCGCAGCCTGCGCATCACCCCATCGGTGATCTCCGAGGCGTTGTCGATCACCTCGCGCACGTCGGCCAGGGAGGCGATGGCCTTCGAGATGCGCCGGGTCGTCTCCCGCACCACGAGCTCGGTCCCGTTCGGGATGGGCCGGGGCTCGTAGCGCGGACCGGGCTCGAAATGGGTGGTCGGCGCCGGGCTCATCATCATCGCCATCAGGTCGAGTCCGGACACCCCGTCGATCATGGCATGGTGGAACTTGGCCACCATGGCGAAGCGTCCGCCGTCCAGGCCCTCGACGATCACCATCTCCCACATCGGCTTGGAGCGGTCGAGCTGCTGGGACATCAGGATGCCGGCGATCTTCTTCAGCTGCTTCTCGGTGCCCGGCCTGGGCAGACCGATGCTGCGCACGTGGTGCTCGATGTTGAAGTACTCGTCGTCGACCCACACCGGATGGCCCTCCAGGGGGACCCAGGCGAGCCGCTGGCGGTAGCGGGGCGCCATGTACAGCTTGGACTCGACGAACCGGCGCATAAGCTCGATGTCGATTCCGCCGTCGGCGGTGGCGAAGGAACCTGCCGAGAAGATGGCCACCGCTCCCACGTGCATGTGGGTTGCCCGCGACTCGAGGGCGAGGAACGACTTGTCCAGGTTGGACAGCGGGTCGTAGTGGACGGCCATGGGCGGAATCTACTCCGAGCCCGCCGCCATGCCTCCTGCGGGCTCGCCGAGCGCGGCCAGTGACGCCGCCAGGTCGGCGGGAAGGGGCGAGGACACCTCGATCGTCGCCCCGGTGACCGGGTGAGGGAAGGCGAGCTCGGCGGCGTGCAGCCAGGGCCGGCCGGGATCGCCGGCGATCGTCCGCCGCGGTCCGTACACGGGGTCCCCGACGATGGGCCGATCGACCGCCTGCAGGTGGACCCGGATCTGGTGGGTGCGTCCGGTGTCGAGCTCGACCGACAGCAACGTGACCTCCGGGTCGCCCCACGTCCGGAGCACCC
>CAYQZO010000288.1:0-3219 GCA_964421925.1 uncultured Acidimicrobiaceae bacterium | reverse complement strand
CGACTCCCGCCTCGACCCGCTCCTCGACTACGGCGTAGCCGGAACCGCCAACGCCCGGGACCTGTCGCCGCGGGAGGTGCGGGACCGGGTCCGGGAGCAGGCGAAGTCGCTCGGCGCGCCGCGCACCGGCTGGAAGATCTTCGAGTGCTCGGGCACGACGGCCGGACAGGAGACCGCCTTCGGCATGCTCGGGCCGGCGGGCACGCTCGCCGTCGTCGGCTTCACCATGGACAAGGTCACCATCCGGCTGTCCAACCTGATGGCGTTCGACGCCACCGCGTTCGGCAGCTGGGGCTGCCCGCCGGAGCGGTACCCGGAGGCCATCGAGCTGGTCACGTCGGGCAAGGTGCAGGTGCTTCCCTTCACCCGCAAGGTCCCGCTGAACGACATCGTCGCCGTGCTCGCCGACGGCGGGCACGATCCACGACGAACGATCCTCGTCCCATGAAAGGTGCGCAATGGAGTACGTAAGCCATGAGCTTGTCCCGGACTACGAGTTCACCGAGATCCTCTACGAGGAGCGTCCGGTGCACGACGAGGGCGGCGCGCCGGTCGACGGCCTGCATGCGGTATGGATCTCGCTGAACAACCCCGATCAGCTCAACTCGTACACGACGCAGTCGACCAAGGAGACCATCCTGGCCTTCCGCCGCGCCTCGATGGACCGGGCCGCGGTGGCGGTGGTGTTCACCGCGGTGGGCGACCGCGCCTTCTGCACCGGAGGCAACACCGAGCAGTACTCCGAGTACTACGCGGGCCGGCCCGGTGAGTACCGCCAGTACATGCGCCTCTTCAACGACATGGTGTCCGGGATCCTCTCCTGCGACAAGCCGGTCATCAACCGGGTCAACGGGATGCGCATCGGCGGCGGCCAGGAGGTGGGGATGGCGTGTGACTTCACGCTGGCCTCCGACCTCGCCCGGTTCGGCCAGGCCGGACCCAAGCACGGCTCGGCGCCCGACGGCGGCTCCACCGACTTCCTCGACCTCTACGTCGGCTTCAGCGATGCCATGGCCAGCTGTGTCCTGTGCGAGCCGTGGAGCGCCCACCAGGCACTCCGCCTCGGGCTGGTCAACGACATCTTCCCCGTGCTCAAGGTGGACGGGGAGTTCGTCCCCAATCCGCTGGTGGTCACCGACCGCTATCTGGACGACTGGGGCCGGATCATCCACGGGACTCCGAAACAGGGTGAGGCGCTCGAGGAGGGCAAGGCGCTGCTCAAGTCGGGGAAGATCGACTTCGAGCTCCTCGACCGGGGCGTCGACGCCATGGTCACCAAGATCCTGTACACCATGCCGGACTGCACCCTGAAGACGACCGAGTCGGTGCGCAAGAAGAAGCTGGAGCACTGGGACAAGAACCGCGAGACCAACCGGGCCTGGCTGTCCCTCAACATGATGACCGAGGCCAAGGCCGGCTTCCAGGCCTTCCACCGCGGCTCGCGAGAGGTGGGCCGGGAGGTCGACTACATCGACCTGCGGCGCCGTCTCGCCGAAGGGGAGACCTGGGGTGACGAGCTGATCGAGGCGGTTTCCCCGCAGTACCGGAACGGATCGTGACCGACACCTGGGTCCGCCACGAGGTTTCGGCGGACGGAGCGGTCCACACCGTCACCTTCGACAAGCCGCCGGGCAACGTCATCGATATCGCGCTCTGCGAGCAGCTGCGGGAGGCGATCGCCGCCGCTGCAGAGGCCGACGACGGCAAGGTTCTGGTGCTGCGTGGAGCCGGCAAGCACTTCTCCTTCGGGGCGAGCGTCGAGGAGCATCTCCCCGAGAAGGCGCCCGAGATGCTGGCCGCGGTGGGCGGGGTGGCCCGGGACCTGATCCGGTTCCCCTACCCGACGATTGCCGGGATCCAGGGGAGCTGTCTCGGGGGCGGCGTCGACGTGATCCTCTCCTGTGGCATCGTCATCGCCGAGGAGACGGCAACGCTGGCGCTCCCCGAGATCAAGCTCGGCGTCTTCCCACCGGTGGCGACCGCGCTGCTTGCGGGCCGGGGAGCCGAGGAGGTGATCCTCACCGGGCGCAACCTGAGCGCAGACGAAGCGAAGCAGGCGGGCATCGTCAACGTCGTCGCTCCCGACGGCGGGCTCCACGCCATGATCGACGACTACGTCGAGGAGCATTTCGCTCCCCGGTCGCCCTTGTCGCTGCGGGTGGCGACCACGACGCTGCGCGGGCTGGGCCGGGACGAGGTGGAGCGCCGGCTCGATGAGGCCGAGCGGATCTACGTCGAGGAGCTGCTCCCCACCCACGACGGCGTGGAGGGCATTAACGCCTTCCTGGAGAAGCGGCCGCCGGTCTGGAAGAACGCGTAACCCGTTTCGCCTCCCCCACGAAGTGGGGGAGGCGCGAGCATCCGAAGGATGCGAGCGGAGGGGGCTCCAAACGTACTGCGATGAGAGCTCCGCTGGTCCGACCCGAAACGAACGCCAGGGCTCGCAGCGCGATCGGTGACGCTACGAGCCCTGGCCTCGGATGGGGGCTACGACCCCTGCGTCTCGAACTCGACGAAGCCCTGCATGAGCCGTTGGTACATCTCGATCGCCTGGTCCGGGGAGGACGCTATGAGCGAGCCGATCGCCGCTTCATTGGAGAGGATTGCCCAGTCCTCCGCGTGATTTGTGGCCACCCAGGTGTTGAACGCGTCCCAGTTCTCTTCGACCCAACCGCTCTCGTCCTCCCCTCTCGGGGTCGGAATGTCGATGAAGGACGTGATCTTCCCGTCCAGGACCCTGATGCGGTATGTGCTGCCGCTGTAGGGACCCAGCCCACGTTCATCGGAGTAGAAGCCGTGGAAGTCGTAGGGGCAGACCACGTTCGTCCCCGTCGACAACGTCGTTGCCAGCGCGCACGGTCCGGGCAGCCAGGTCATCCCAACGGCTTGGTCGAATCGGGCGACGAGGGCCAGGCCTTCCGTGCCCAGTTCGCTGAACTCACCCGAGAAGCCGCCCGTGTCGGCGAGCCGCACGTACTCGAAGTGGGCGTCATCCGTCAGGAACGCAGCGGCCGTGTCGGCGTCCCCAGTCGTGTAGGCCTGGAGGAACGCCGTGGCCGTCGCCACGGGATCATCGGGCGTCCCGGCGACGTCGGGTTCGTCGCTTGCGAGCAGGATCACCCCGGCGATGACTCCGACGATGATCACGACGGCGGCTGCGGCCCAGGCGAGGCCGGGACCGGGTCGCCGGGATCGCTCGGTATGGTCGGGGACGAGCAC
>CAYQZO010000287.1:1686-3239 GCA_964421925.1 uncultured Acidimicrobiaceae bacterium | reverse complement strand
GGGCCGAGCCCGGTGGGGAGCGGCATCGACGATAGGTTACGCCGACATCGAAGACCCGACCGATCCCACCTAGGCCAGGACCCCGGTGCGGGGCGCCGCCAGATGGCGGTTGGCCAGCCGGAGCGCCTCGCCGGTCTCGGCGGCGAGGCGCCGCTGTGCCACAGCTCCGATCCTTTCGCACACCCAGCCCCAATGCATCGCTACCCGATCGCCCGGTCTCAGCTCACGGGCGAGGCCGTGGCCGTCGCTCGCCCAGGTGACACGCTCGGGACGCGCCGGACCCAGTAGCAGCCGGTCGTGCTCGAGGACGAGCGGCCGTGAATCCACCATCGCGTAATCGCCGTCGACGGCGACGACCCGGCCCCATCTGATCCGACAGCGATCCAGCACCTGGAGGGGTTGGTCGGTCACGCCGGTTCGCATCAAACCGACCCAGGGATACACGCAGAACACGTGGAAACCGTGGCTCGGCTTTCCTCCCCCCGCCATGGCGTCGGACACCGCATCCCAGGACGCACCCGCCCGGCGGCGAAAGCGCTCGTCGATCGCGTTGCCGAACGCCATCACATCGACGGCCTCGAGGAGGCGGTTGCCGATCCAGTAGGCCTCCACCACCTCGTCGTCCAACGGATCCCTGCCGGTGGACCGGGCGATCAACTCCAGATAGGGCCACGCCCCCTCGAATTCGCGAGCCAGCTCGCGTAGGCCGCCGTCGACGACGCCGGCGGTGCCGTACTCGAAGAGCGCGGCATGGTCATGCGAGCCGCAATATCCGAGCGCGTTCGGCGGGTATGCGTACCGGACGAACCGCACCGCGCCGTGGGTCATCGGGACAGCAGCTCGGTTCGCCGGGAGCTCACCGCGGCGACGGCGATGAGCACGGCGGTTCCCAGGCTGATCAGCACCAGGCCCGGGGCCTGCGGTGCCAGCTCGGCACCCTGGGCGCCGGCGCGCAGCACGGCGGTGATCACGGCACCAAACACCAGGACCGCAGTGACGTCCACCGCTTGGGCGCGGGCCAGCCCGCCGTACCAGGTGGCGACGTAGCCGGTGAGGATCATCCCGGTGAAGAGCGCCCAGCCCCACTGGTGCAACCCGAGCGTACCGAGGCCGGCAAAGGCGCCGGTGACGATCCCGTAGCCGACGAGGACGAGGATGCCGAGGCCCATACGGGCGGTGCCCACGGTGAGGGGAGACAACGATCCCAGCAGGCGCTTGGCGACGATCACCTCCACCGACCACAGAAGGGTGGCGGCGAGAATCATCAGCTCCCCGGTTCCCCAGCCGAGGTCGTTGATCCCACCGGCCAGGGCGATCTGACCCCACACCAGCAGCCCGATCGCCCCGACGTGGGGCCAACTCAACCGTTCACCGAGCAGCGGGACCGCCAGGACGACGACCCAGATCAGCAGGCTCTTGTGGATGAACGCCCCCTGGGTCGAGGTGGCCCGCGCCAGCCCCTCGAAGAACAACAGGAACGGGACGGCCCCCCCGATCAGCCCGACGACGACGAGCCCGAGCCATTGCAGCCTCGTCGACGGCCGCGTGAAGCC
>CAYQZO010000287.1:0-1670 GCA_964421925.1 uncultured Acidimicrobiaceae bacterium | reverse complement strand
TCGATGCTCCTGCATCTCTCCAGGCGGCGACGCCATAGCTGTTGAAGAAGATGGCGAAGCCGCTGATGATCGCGGTGAGGAAGGCCAGGGCGATCCCCCATCCGCGGGTATGCGGGATCCGGGAGGCCGATCGGACCTCCGTTCTCTCATCGACCTTCATTCGTTGCTCCCTTCCCTGAAACCTCTGAACGCAGCGCCGTCGCGACTGCGGCTCGCTCCTCATCGAGAACCTCTACGGCGAAACCGAGATGGACGAGGACCGAATCGCCGGGCGCCGCCTCCGGTGTGTACAAGAGGCACACCGGCTCACCGGCGACCGACGCCATGGCGATGCCCCCCTCGTCCCACGTCTCGCGGATCACACCGATCGCCCCGAGACACATCAGACCGCCTCCTCGAGATCCCAGCCGATCAGCTCGACCTCGGGCGCCGGATCCACGATGAGACCGTTGCCGCCGCAGGCCGGGCACGGCGTCAGCTTGTCGCCCTGATAGTCCGTTCCGCAGTCGAGGCAGCGCAGGCCGTGTTCCCTGACGCTGCAGACGAGAACGGCGCCCTCGGTGGCGCCGACGGTGGCGGAGCGCCAGGCCTGCTCGACGACGCTGGGGTCGATCTCGGGGCTCAGCGCCAGAGTGACGCTGCTGACGCGACCGTCTCCGGCGAGCGAGGCCAGTGCGACGGCGGCCTCGGCGACGCGGGCGAGCTCATGCACGGGCCACCTCTTCTGTCTGCAAGGCGGCAACGATGCCGAGGGCAGTCTCGACCATCGCCGGGAGCGCGGCCGTCGCCACCGCACTCAGGCCGTACCCGGTCTTCACCGAGGCGGGAACCATCCCCACCGCTGCAACGCGCCCGGGGGTGGAGCCGACCAGATCAGCCGCCGCCAGCACCTCGGTGACGCCGAGCTGGTGCGCCGAATAGAGGAGCCGGGATTCCCGGCGCAGATCGTCACCCTCGTAGACGACGATCTCACCGGGATCCCGGTCTTGTGCGAGCACGGCGTCGAGCACCAGGAGTGCCCTGCGGCCCTCGATGACGGGGAGCAGCGCCAGGCCGAGGGTACCGCCGTCGATCACCTCGACGGCCGGAAGCCCCAGTTGCTCCATCTCCCGGGCCGCGACGACACCCACGCCCTCATCGGTGAAGAGCTCGTTGCCCAGACCGAGGATGAGGACATCGCTCACAGATGGTCCTCCATTTGCCGCTTCGTCACCTGCTTGCGACCCCCGAAGATCGACGAGATCACCCCATCCTTGGCCTCGATGTCGACCAGCGTCGCCGAGTAGACGTGGTGGATCACGAATCCCCAGGTCAGCCACATGATGAGGTGATGAAAGAAGCGGACGCCCGGGATCGACATCCAGTGGAAGATCCATCCCGTGAAGTAGGCGATGGTGCCCTCCGGGTTGTCCAGCCCCTTGAGCGCCAGCCCGGTGAAGATCTGGACGAGGAACATGACGTACACCACGGTGTACGTGGTGCCCGCCAGGGCGTTGTGGCCGATCGTATCCGGGTAGTCGCGGCGCAGGAACAGGTAGTACCGGAGTACCTCGCGCCCTTGCTCACGCCGCTCCTTGTCCACGGCGATGAACTGGTCCCAGCGCGCCCACTGGTTCCCGGTGAACGCCCAGATCAGCCTTGCGATGACGGCGGCGGCCACGTGCTCGTGC
>CAYQZO010000286.1:0-3256 GCA_964421925.1 uncultured Acidimicrobiaceae bacterium | reverse complement strand
ATGCACAGGTGCTTGCCCTCGAGTACGACGGCGACCCCGTGGGGCTCCCGAGCGGTCTCGAGCGCCTCGGCGATCTGGTTGGTCATCCGCTCCTGAACCTGGAGGCGGCGGGCGTACACGTCGACGATGCGGGCGATCTTGGACAGCCCGATGATCTTGCCCTTGGGCAGGTAGGCAACGGCGGCCTTCCCGAAGAAGGGCAGCAGGTGGTGCTCGCACATCGAGTAGAACTCGATGTCCTTCACCATCACCATCTCCTCGGCGCCCTCGGCGTCGAAGAGCGCCCCGTTGATGATCTCCTCCAGGGAGGTCTGGTAGCCGCTCGTCAGGTAGTCGAGCGCCTTGGCCACCCGCAGCGGCGTGCGTCGCAGTCCCTCGCGCTCCGGGTCTTCGCCGAGCTCGACCAGCTGCGCCCTCACGAGGGATTCCATGCGGGGTGCGTAGACGTCTCCGACGTCGTCGAAGTCCTCCGGGTGGTCGTATGCCCTGGACAGGTGGAGTGCCATGACGGGATGAACGCTCTCCCCCTCGAATTGTTCCGCGATTTCACTCGCCGTCCTCCCGTCGCGGGGGTGCACCCAGTCGGGTGCGGCGTCGGCCACCGGTACCGCCACGTGAGCGGCGGTGAGCGCGTCGGGGTCCGGGACCGTCGTTCCCTGGCCGTCCGTCACGAGGTCGGCGAAGTAGACGATGTCGAGGTCGGCGGTGCGGGGCGCGTTGCGGTCGGCGGTTCGCTCCCGGTCCAGCCGGTCCTCGATGTCCCGGGCAACCCGGTGCAGGCCCTCGTAGTCGAGATCGGTCGAGATCAACACCGCGGCGTTGAAGAAGTCGGGCGCGGCGTCGCCACCGCCCACCGACTGGCTCTGGAACACCCGGGACACCTTCTCCACGGTCACCCCCGGCGCTCGCCGCAGCATGTGGATGGCCTCGGGGAGGTTGCGCTCCTTGTCGATGTTGGAGCCGACGGCGATGACCGCCTGCACCGGCTCAGCCATGGTGCGGCTCCCTGCTGCGATGCACCGTGACACCGACCGAGCGGGCGTGGCGGAGCGCGCCCGGCTTCTCCACCGTCACCTCCACTTCGGCGATGCGGTCGTCGGCGTCGAGGCAGAGGTCGGCGATCTCGCCGACGAGGCGCTCCACCAGCATCGGCTCTCCTTGCTCGATGTGGGCGATGATGGCCTTGGTGACGGTGCGGTAGTTGACCGTATCCACGATCTGGTCGCTCGCTGCCGCGGGGCGAGTGTCGACCCACAGCGTGACGTTGACCAGCACGTCCTGCTTGGTCACCCGCTCCTCGGGGTTGATACCGACGATCCCGGGCACCACCAGATCTTTGATATGTATCTGGTCCAGGCTCATGGCTGGTAGCTGGCAGCTGGTAGCTGGTAGCTCATACCAAATGACCCCCGCCGTCGACACGGACGATCTCGCCGGTGACGAAGTCGTTGCGCAGAAGGTACAGGACCGTATCCACGACCGGGTCGGTGCCGGCCACCCCGGCGAGGGGAAGGGTGGCGGCGAGCCGCGCCGCGTAGGAGTCGGCTTCTCCCTCCGGTGGCAGGACCACGCCGAGGGCGACCCCGTTGACCCGGATAGTCGGGGCGAGCCCGAGGGCGGCCGCTCTGGTGAACGTGTCCAGCCCGCCCTTGGCGACGGTGTAGGAGAAGTGCTTTCGATACGGGGTGGTGGTCCTGGCGTCGGTGATGTTGACCACGGCGCCGTCGACGCCGGCGGGCAGCCGCTCGGCGAAGGCGCTGGTGAGGAAGACCGGGGCCGACAGGGTGACATCGAGCGTCGTCTGCCAGGTGGCGGGCTCGACGGTCCGCACCGTGTCCTCGGTGAACCCGGAGGCGTTGTTGACCAGCAGCGACACCGGCCCCAGCGCCCGTTCCGCCCGGGTGATGATCTCGACGGCATGCTCCGGTGAGGACAGGTCGACCGATCCCGTCGCCGCCCGCACCCCGAGCTGCTCGACGGCGGCGGCGGTGTCCTCGGCCGCTTCCTTCGACCGGCCGTAGTGGATGAAGACGTCGGCCCCCGCCGCGGCCAGGCCGAGGGCGATCGCCCTCCCGAGCCGGACCGCAGCGCCCGTAACGACCGCAACCCTGCCGCTGATTTCCACCCGCCGAGGGTAATGCCCGGTTGGCGGCCACCCTCCTAAGCTGCCTCTCTGTGAGTACGCGGTGAGCGAGCTGCGAGCCGCCAAACAAGCATTGCACAGCCGAGAGCGGCACCAACAGGAAGCGCTAGGAATTGAGCAAAGAAGACCCGAAACATGGGCGCTGGATCCTCCCTTTGGTGATCGTCGGGCTGGTCGGGCTGACCTACTCGTTCGTCAACGCGCTCCCGCCCGCCGAGGTGCCGCTCGGCACCACGACGTTGCCTCCGGATGCGACCACGCTGCCCGCCACCACCACCACGACCACCCTCCCCCAGGAGGTCCAGGACTTCCTCGCCCTCGTCGCCGAGTACGAGGCCACCGCCAACGGCATCGAGGCATCCATCAACGAGACCAACGATGCCTGGGAGCGCAAGGACATCACGTCATCGGAGACCAACGAGCAATTCACCGAGCAGCTCGTCGAAGCGACGACGCTCAACGACAACGTCGCCGCCACCAACCCGCCCGCCGACTACGCAGCGTCGTGGCCGGAGGCGGTCACGGCTGCTGCCGCCCTCCCCCCGGGGGTGCAGGCCATCATCGACGGCCTCCTGGCCCCCGATGACGGGTCGCAGCGTCGCGCCGCGGTGAACGCATACACCGGTCTCAACGCCGCCTTCATCAACGCCCTGAACGTGGTCAGGGAGGCGACTCCGCAATAGAGCTACCAGCTGCCGCTTTCCCGTGCTGGCAGCTGGAAGCTGGCAGCTGGATTACTTCGCTACCGGCTCGCCCTCCAGGTAGGAGCACACCGTCTCGGTGATGAGCCGCGCCACCACGTACGGGTCGGCGTTGGCGTTGGGCCTGCGGTCCTCGATGTAGCCCTTCTGCTCCTTGTGCACCTGCCACGGGATCCGCACCGAGGCTCCCCGGTGGGACACGCCGTAGAAGTACTCCGTCCACGGAGCCGTCTCGTGGAGACCGGTGAGCCGGCGCTCGATGCCGGCGCCGTAGTTCTTGATGTGCTCGTCGGCACGCTTTCCGAGCGCCTCACAGGCTGCGATGATGGCGTCGTAGTCCTCACGCATCTCCTTGGTGGAGAAGTTGGTGTGCATGCCGGCGCCGTTCCAGTCACCCTTCATCGGCTTGGCG
>CAYQZO010000285.1:0-3302 GCA_964421925.1 uncultured Acidimicrobiaceae bacterium | reverse complement strand
GTACACCGAGAGCGCGCTCACCGCGGTACCGGCGATGATGGCGACGGTGCCGGCGCGGTCGGATGGCGTCGATTGCGTGGGGGGCGCTGAGCTCATGCGGGCTCGACGTTAGGTCGGTGTTCGCTTCTCGGCGGCCGCCGATTTTGCCGAAGACGGGATCGCTACCCTCGGCCCATGGCCTCCGTGTTCACCAGGATCATCGAGGGAGAGCTCCCCGGCACGTTCGTGTACCGGGACGACCGGGCGGTGGCGTTCCTGAGCATCGCTCCGCTCCGGCCTGGCCACACCCTGGTGGTGCCCGTCGAGGAGGTAGAGCACTGGATCGACCTCGACGACGACCTGCTCGCCCACCTCACCATGGTGTCCAGGACCATCGGCGACGCCATCGACCGCGCCTTCTCCCCCGCCAAGGTGGGCCTGATGATCGCCGGCCTGGAAGTACCGCACGTGCACCTGCACGTGGTGCCCATCGACACCGTGCACGACCTCGACTTCGCCAACGCCGATCCCGACGCAACCGCCGAGGATCTGGAAGCGGCCGCACAACGGATCCGGGCCGCCCTGGAGGAGGCCTGATGCCCACGGCAACCTTCCACCACGGGGTCACCGTGGACGCCACCCGGGAGGAGGTGTGGGACAGCCTGCAGGAGCCCGACGCGTGGCGGGCGGTGGGCCCCGTCCAGGAGCTGTGGGATCCGGTGACCGAAGGGGGCGTGCTCACCGGCTTCCGGTGGTCCACCGACCTCGGCGGCGTGGTGTACAACGGGACGGGGGCGGCGGTGAACCAGCAACGGCCCGATCACTACTCGCTGCTGCTGGACACCTCCGAGATGGCGGGCACCATCACCGTCGACCTCTCGGACGCCAACCCGGGGGGCACGATGGTGGACGTCACGGTGGAGCTGCAGTCCAAGGGGCTGCTCTCCTCGCTGTTCTTCCCGGTGGTGGCGCGGGCGATCGGTGACGGCCTCGAGCAACAGATCGAAGGGATGGCCGAGCGTCTGGGATCGGGGTAGCGGCGCAAAAAGGGCCTAGGACCCCACCGCCCCCCGGATGGTCCCGATGACCCGGTTCTGATCGTCGACGGACAGCGCCGAGCCGCTCGGCAGGCATAGCCCATCGGCGAAGATCTGCTCGCTCACCTCGCCCCCGTACGCATCGGCGCCTGCGAACACGGGCTGGATGTGCATCGGCTTCCACACCGGCCGGGCTTCGATCGATGCGCTGTGGAGCGCTTCGAGAACCACATCGCGGGTGATGCCCGCCCGTTCCGGATCGATGGTGAGGGCGGTCAGCCACCGGTTGGACCGCCCGTAGGCGGGTTCCGGCATGAAGGAGAACCCGGGCAGGTCGCCGAGACCGTCGCGGTACCGGTCGAAGATCTTGCGCCTCGCTTCCACCCGGTCGGCAAGCTGCTCGAGCTGGGCGCGGCCGACCGCGGCCAGCAGGTTGGACATCCGGTAGTTGAACCCGATCTGTGAGTGCTCGTAGTGCGGTGCCGGGTCGCGGGCCTGGTTCGCCAGGAAGTACGCACGCTCGACGAGCGCGGTGTCGTCCGAGACCAGGGCTCCCCCGCCCGAGGTGGTCACGATCTTGTTCCCGTTGAACGACAGGATCCCAACTTGTCCGAACGAGCCCGCCGGGCGCTCCCGGTAGGTGGCGCCGAGGGCCTCGGCGGCATCCTCGACCACCGGGATGCCGAACTCGCCGCAGATTTCGAGGATCGAGTCGTAGTCGGCAACCTGGCCGAACAAGTCGACCACGATCACCGCCTTGGGCCGCACCCCGCTGTCGGTCAGGTCACCGAGGGCCTCCTCCAACCGCTGCGGATCCATGTTCCAGCTCGAGGCCTCGGCGTCCACGAACACGGGCCGGGCCCCGCAGTAGGTGACCGGCGCCACGCTCCCGATGAAGGTGAACGTTGAACCGAGCACCACGTCGCCGGGTCCGACATCGAGGGCTTGCAGCGCCAGGTGGAGGGCGGCGGTGCCCGACGAGGTCGCCAGCGCAGCCTGCACGCCGGTCCGGGCAGCGAGCTCATCCTCGAAGGCGTCGACCTGGGGCCCGAGGGGCGCGATCCACCCGCTGTCGAGCGCTTCTTCGAGATACGCCTGCTCGCGTCCGGTGAGGTCGGGCGGCGACAGCAGGATGGGACGTTCACCTTCTTGTCGCATCGGGGACGCTCCGCCTCCGGCCCATTCCAACGGAATCCGAGCGTAGCCGCTCCCGGCCGGGATCCGTCGAGCCGGCCTGCACCTCCGCCTTCTCCGGCTGATAGCCCTGCCAGGCGGGCACCGAGTCCTCCAGGAACACCTCGTCGACCCCCTCCCAGGTGTGCCCGTACACCCCCCGGTAGTACACGAACTCGAAGGGGTTGGGCGCATAGGGGCGGATCCCCTGCACCCGGGCGCCCTCCACGAAGCCGCTGGTGGCGTCGAGGGTGCGGTGGGGAAAGTGGACCCGCTCCCACAGGCCACGCTCGAAGGCGAGGCCGACCGCGAGCGGCAGCGAGTCGTAGAACCGGTCGGTGTAGGTGGGACGGGACAGCACCGTCTCGCCCCGCGCCTCCAGGTAGGTGAACATGGCTCCCCTGGCGATGAGCGGCGCCGAGGCGTACCTGTTGGCCTGCACCAGATCCTCGAGGTAGTTGGGGCCGTAGTAGTCGTCGTCGTTGAACTTGGCCAGCAGCGCGGCTGGTGTCGATTCGATGGCGGCATTGAGCGCCTTGCCGAGCGGCTCGGTGCGATCGAAGCTCATCACCTGCACCGACAGCTCGTCCCGGACATCGATCACCACCTCTTCGATGGCGTCGGCGGGATAGCCGTGGCAGCCCACGATGAGCTCCTTGTCGGGGTAGGTCTGGTCGGCGAAGGCGTAGATGGCGTCGGCGACTTTGTCCGGCCGCATCGACACCAGGATTCCGGCCACGCTGGGAAGCGCCGGCTCGTGGCCGACCCCGGCCTTGTCCAGGATCTGCGCCGCCACCACCCAGGGGGCGTTGTCCCGGAAGGCGATCCGGCGCGCCGACACGCTGCGGCGCAGGGAGTCGTCGCTGCGGCCCTTCGGGTCGGGGAAGGGGAATCCGGTGGCGGCGGCGGCCAGCATCCACGGCTGTTTCGGATCGAACGGGGTGGCGAAGATCCCCTCCTCGCCGTCGGGCACCGCCATCCCGGTGGCCTTGACGAAGCGCCCGGGCTCGAAGTCACGGCGGGGGTTGAACCGCATGGCGTCGAAGGTGGCGGGGATGGCCCAGGCGTCGCTGCGACCCCCGTTGCCCCACCACGACCGCGTCGCCACCACGT
>CAYQZO010000284.1:0-3308 GCA_964421925.1 uncultured Acidimicrobiaceae bacterium | reverse complement strand
CCTGCTGGCCTGAACGAGGTGACCGGGCATAGGCTCGGGACCGATGAGCCACAGGTTCGACATGGTGGACGTGTTCGGGTCCGACCCGTTCACCGGCAACCCCCTTGCCGTGGTCCACGACGCCGACGGTTTGACCGACGCCGAGATGCTGGCCATCACCCGCTGGCTCAACCTGTCCGAGACCACGTTCCTCGTCGAGCCCACCGTTTCGGAAGCGGACTACCGGGTGCGGATCTTCACCCTGCGCGGTGAGCTCCCCTTTGCCGGCCATCCCACGCTGGGCACCTGTCACAGCTGGCTGGGCGCGGGTGGGGCCCCGAGCGGTGACGTGATCGTGCAGGAGTGCGGGATCGGGCTGGTCGAGCTCCGGCGCGACAACCGCCTCGCCTTCGCCGCCCCGCCGCTCCTGCGCAGCGGCCCGGTCGACCCGGAGTACCTCGGTCGGGTCGCCGCCGTGCTCGGGATCGACACCGAGGACATCCTGGCCGGCGAGTGGGTGGACAACGGTCCGGGCTGGGTCGGCGTGCTGCTCGAGGACGCCAAGACCGTGCTCGGCCTCCGGCCCGACCCGAGCCGCGCCGGCAGTGAGGAGCACTTCGACATTGGGGTGGTGGCACCCCACCCGGCGAGTGCGGAGGTCGACTTCGAGGTGCGGGCATTCTTCTCGGCTGATCAGGGTCGGCTGGTGGAGGACCCGGTGACCGGCAGCCTCAACGCTTCCCTCGCCCAATGGCTGATCGGAGCGGCCGCGCCCCCGCCTCCTACGTGGCTGCGCAGGGGACGGCTATCGGCCGCCGTGGCCGCGTCTACGTCAGCAGCGACGAGTCGGGAGTGTGGATCGGCGGATCGACGGTGACGCTGGTCTCCGGTGAGATCGACCGAGGGCACGGCTGACCGACACCGCCATCTCCTGGCGACACCGGTCTGCCGGACACGCGCGATCATCACTGAGATGACCACCGCACTGCGACTCGACCGCCCCGGCCCCATCGAGGACGGACCTTTGCATGCGACCGAGGTCGACATCGATCCCGCGGGTCCCGGCGAGGTGGAGATCGCAGTCGCCGCCTGCGGGATTTGTCGCACCGACCTGCAGATCGTGGAGGGCGACCTCGAAGCTCGCCGGCTCCCCGTCGTACCCGGGCACCAGGTGGTAGGGACGATCGTGGCCACCGGATCGGGGGTGACCGACCGCGAGATGGGACAACGCGTCGGCGTTGCCTGGCTGGCCGGCACCGACGGCACCTGTCGCTTCTGCCGCTCGGGGCGGGAGAATCTGTGCGAGCAGGCGACCTTCACCGGCTGGGACCGCGACGGCGGCTATGCCACTTCGATGACGGCGCGGGCCGACTTCACCTTCCCCCTCCCGAAAGGACCGGCGGACGGCGAGGTAGCGCCGCTGCTGTGTGGCGGCGTGATCGGGTACCGATCGCTCAAGATCGCCGGCATCGCCCCGGGGCAGCGTCTCGGGCTCTTCGGGTTCGGCGCCTCGGCCCTGCTCGCCATCCAGGTCGCGGTATACCGGGGCTGTGAGGTGTACGTCGCCACACGGTCTTCCCAGGAGCAGCAGCGGGCGCTCGACCTGGGCGCGGTGTGGGCGGGCGGCTACGACGACCCCATCCCGGTGCCGCTCGATGCCGCGGTCACCTTCGCCCCGGTGGGGGACATTGTGCTCACCGCCCTACGCTCGCTCGATCGAGGGGGGACCGTTGCCGTCAACGCTATCCATCTGGACCGGGTCCCCGAGTTCCCCTACGAGGACCTGTGGTGGGAGCGCCAGGTGCGCAGCGTGGCCAACTTCACCCGCACCGACGCCGAGGAGTTCCTCGCCCTCGCCGCCGAGATCCCGATCCGGACCCTGACCACCGAGTACCCACTGGCGGAGGCCAACCAGGCGCTCGCCGATCTCAAAGCGGGACGCAGCACCGGAGCCGCGGTCCTTCTCTCGTCAGAGGTATGAGGTTCCCAATGATCGGGAGCGATCACCGGCTGTGACGAGCAACGTGCCGAAGGCAAATGACGCGGTGACACCGCCGATGGCGAGAATGAGGAACTTCAGGTCGGTCGGCACCGGGATCGAGCGCAGGATCAGCGCCAGCGCGACGAGCACCGGTCCTTGGGCGAGAAACGCCGCGTAGGAACTCCGAGCGAGAAGAAGGCCTCGCCTCGTGTATCGGTTGTGCCGCCGTTGAAACCAGTCGAGCACGAGCAGCGACGCGCCCACGGCCATCAGGCCCTCCACGGTGGCCAACCCGAGCGACTCCCAATGCCAGCCTCCGGTGAAGGCGTCCCAGTCCCCGGCGGTCGAGAGCAGCACGACCAGTGCGACGATCGCGGCGAGGACCATCACACCACAGCGCCTTCTCGTCCCGGCGGGCAGCTCGTCGAACCACCCCCGTTCGAATCCGACCGCGCCGAGTACGAACATCACTGCGGCCTGCGGCCACAGCCAGACGTGCAGGTCGAGGAACTGCGCGGAGTCCAACGGGAAGGCCAATCTCACCAAGAAGGTCGCCACCGCGATGGCTGATGCCGCAAGGATCAGGCGGGGTGATGTCGTGTGCCCGACACCACCGCCGGCGGGAGCAGCGGGCTGCAACGAGCGCCAGCCCACCCAGAGCAACGTCAAGCCGATGAGGACGGCGACAAACCACAATGGACCGGATCCGAGCGACCACACCGCATCGCCGGAGAAGGCCGCCCTCAGAGAACCCCACAACGAGGAGGTGTCGCCGGTGGCGCGCTCGGCCAGCCATCGCAGCAGCGGCCAGACGACGACGATGTACACGAGGAGTGGCACCCCCAGCCGGACGAGCCGGTTCCTGACCATGCCGGCCGCTCCTCTCCGAGCCAGGGGCCCCGGGGTCAGCAAACCGGCGATCAGGTAGAACAAGCCGAGCCCAAACATGGCACCCAGAACGATGGCGACGTTCAAGCCGAGTTCCAGGGGTTTCGACAGGCCGGGGTCCTCGTAGACCCACGAGCCGACGGCCCCGTAGGTCATGGCCGCATGCGCAACGATCACCGATGCGACGAGAGCGACCTTGAGGTTGTCGAGGTCGGCCCGTCTCTCGGCCGGAGAGCCCTTGACCTCCACCTGATGCGGCGCCGGCGTCATGGCCACCTCGAGTGAGTGCGACCTCAAAGTGCATTCCCGAGTGGGTGCTCGCCAGAGTCATTGGACCGTTCAGCGCGGCCTGAACGGGAAGCGAGCATGTGAGGGTCCGCAGGAAACTGCGTGGGCCTGCCTGGATTGGAACCAGGGACCTCATACTTATCAGGGATGCGCTCTAACCAGGCTGAGCTAC
>CAYQZO010000283.1:0-3311 GCA_964421925.1 uncultured Acidimicrobiaceae bacterium | reverse complement strand
AGGAAGAGAACCGCGAGCTGGACGAACAGAACCGCGAACTGGAAGGCCACAATCACCGCCTGCAGGAGCGCCTGGCCAGCGGCTCGCCGGCGCCGGTCTTCCAGCGCCAGGGGCGTCAGGCCCGGGGGCTCTCTGCGCTGATCGGACACCATCGTGCCGAGCCCAGGCCCGCAGCCGACGAGCGCCACGTCGCGACCGATGGCCCGCCCGCGGCCGACGCCTCGGCGGCGGAGCCGGCCTTGCCCGCGTCGGCCACCCAAAGCGACCTGCCCATCGAGGAGGCACCGTCGCCCCAGGCACTGCTGGCGCAGTGGTACCGGCGCTACGACGCCGCCTTCTTCAAGGGCCACACCCGTCCTCTCAAGGTCGGCATCCACGAGGAACTCACCGCCCGGGAGCCCTGGCCGGAGAAGTTGGTGCGGCGAGCCCTGGCCTGTTACGTCAACCTGCCGCGCTACCTCAAGTCGGTCCGGGAAGGCGCCGAGCGCATCGACCTCGATGGCGAACCGGTCGGCAAGGTCGATGCCGGCGCCGCCGAGCATGCCCACAAGAAGCTCGAACGCCTCCGTGCGGGTCGCCAGCCCAAGGGCAAGACCGCCAAGCCCCGTGCGACCAAGCCTCGCTCACCCTCCAGAGAGGCGTCGGGCGCCGGCGGCGCCCCCCTGAGCGCGCCGCAATCCGATCCCGCCGCGCCGGTCTCCTCCGGTGCTGAAGCGGCCTCCGATGAGCCCTCCGACAGCCGCCTGCAGCGCAAGCTGGGCGAGCTGGTAGCCCGCCACAACGCCCGCTGAGGCGGGCGGGACCCCGAGCGTTGAGAGCCGACCAGGGGTTTCAGCGCCTCCTGACTTGAAAGCGTCATATGAGCGGGGCATGATGAAGCCGCTCATCGCTACCAGGTTGTGTTTTGGTCAGTGGTAACGCCGGAGGCCCTTCGTGCGCCGATGTCTTGCCACACCTGGGCCGGTAGCGGCGGTAGGTCCGCCGGGAAGGCGCCCTGGCCGTCATCGTAGGGGAAATCGCCACCATCGGGGAATGTAACGTAGGAAAACAGTGTTTTTTTCTTGTTGCGCTCCCGCGAATCACGGTATAGAGTTCCTCGTGCGAGCATTGGACTATAACAAGGCGTTGCCGTGGTCAGGCTCGCTGACTGCCACCTCCCGTGAGGGACCGGGCAGCAACGAGAACCGGCACCAAGACCGGCATGCCATCTGCACTGACTCACCAAAGAGCAGGCAGCAACGATCGAAACAGCAAGCTAGTCATAAGGATTATCGCAATGAAAAAGACACTGTTAGCGACTGCCATCGCCGGTGCCATGGCTGCCTCCGGCGCCCAGGCCGCCACCGTCTACAACCAGGACGGCACCAAGCTCGACCTCTACGGCAACATCCAGATCGCCTACTACAACGTCGACACCGGCGCCGGCGACAACGATGACGAAGATGCGATTGCCGACAACGGCTCCACCTTCGGCTTCGCCGCCGAGCACGTCATCTACGACGGCCTGACCGGCTACCTGAAGCTCGAATTCGACGACTTCCAGGCCGACGAGATGAAGGTCGCGGGTCGTGACTCCGGCGACCAGGCCTATGTGGGCCTGAAGGGCAACTTCGGTGACGTCCGTCTCGGCTCCTACGATCCGCTGATCGACGACTGGATCCAGGACCCGATCTCCAACAACGAGTTCTTCGACGTCTCCGACTCCAACAGCGAGATCGTCGACTTCTACGGCACCGGCGACCGCGAAGGCGACAAGGTGACCTACACCTCTCCGTCCTTCGGCGGCCTGCAGTTCGCCGTGGGTACCCAGTACAAGGGTGAGGACGAAGAGAAGGCCGAAGGGATTGACACCGACGCACGTGCCTCCTTCTTCGGTGGTGCCAAGTACACCATCGGTGGCTTCTCCATCGCCGCGGCCTACGACACCCTGGGCATCTACGACGCTACTTCTGCCAGCACCGGCGAAGACTTCGATGCCGGCGACCAGTACGGCATCACCGGCCAGTACACCTGGAACACCCTGCGCGTGGCCCTGAAGCTCGAGCGCTTCGAAGCCGACGACGAGAACTTCGACGACGTCAACTTCTACGGCCTGGGTGCCCGCTACGGCTACGGCATGGGCGACATCTACGCCTCTTACCAGTACGTCGATGTGGGTGGTGACAACTTCGTCGACACCGCCGACGATGCCTTCACCAGCGGCGACTTCCCGAACGAGGAAAACGACGAGAGCTACAACGAGGTCATCGTCGGTGCCACCTACAACATCTCCGACGCCATGTATACCTGGGGCGAGCTGGCCTTCTACGATCGTAACGACGACGAAGATAACGGCGGCGCCGTGGGTGTGACCTACCTGTTCTAAACCCCATCGCGGGTGTATCCTGCGACAAGGGTAGAACAACGAAAGCCGATCCCCCGGGATCGGCTTTTTTCATTGGGCATGAACGAACGCAAGCGAGGTTCCATGAAACAGCCGATAGTGACGGTCGGCCTGCTGGCGCTGACCCTGGCAGCCGGCCCGGTCGCCGCCGACAGCGCGATGGAGGAGCGGTTCCGCGAGGAGGGGCGTCAGCTCGACCTGACCGGCTTCTTCCAGGCCGAGACCGATGCCCACAGCCGCAGTTTCCTGTTCGGCGGCGCCAACGCCCATGACTTTTCGGTGACCGAGGCCGGGACCTACCTGTTCGAGAGTAGCGTCACCGCCGGCTACTCCGAGGACTATCGCATCGCCGCCGTCCTCGAGGATGCCCGGGGCCGGGTGATCGCCCGCAGCGAGGCGCTGGGGCAGAACGGTGGCCTGTCGCTTCGCCAGCGCCTCGAGCCCGGCGACTACGTGCTGCGCGTCGAGGCGCAGCGTTTCGGTACCCGCGGTCGGGCCGGCGATGGCTATTCGATCGACATCGTGGGGCTGGACGCGCAGGGGCGGCGCGTGGAAGAGGGTGTCAGCAACGGCGAGGGCATCTTCTTCACCGGCGAGAACCGCGAGGGCGCCCGCTCGGTGTTCGTGAAGGGCGATGATGCTGTGGCCACTCTGGGCGGCTCGGCGGAAGAGGCCGGCGAAGCTGCGGCAACCACCTCGGCAGCCGCCTCTACCGCTGCCGGGGCGTCGGCCACGGCGACCGGTGCCGCGACCGCACAGGCAACCCGCGATCAGACCGAGGATGAGCCGGTCGGCGAGTCCGCCTCACGCCAGGGCTACGAGACCATCGTCACCGACGTCAAGATCCGCGCCCGAGGGGAGGTCCTGACCTTCGAGATGACCGAGCAGGGCCGTGTCGCGATCACCACCTCCACCTACCCGACGGGCT
>CAYQZO010000282.1:0-3319 GCA_964421925.1 uncultured Acidimicrobiaceae bacterium | reverse complement strand
TTCGCGTCCCTGCACGAAGAACTTGGACATGAACGACATGTCCATCAGGATCACCCCCTCCCGGGCCGCTTCGTGTTCGGCCTGCCAGTAGGGGAACCAGTTCTCCCGGCCCCAGGACAGCTGCTCGACGACGGGCTCGGCCCCGTCGGGAGCGCACCAGTCGCAGCCCTCCCAGCCGCTCACCTCGCGGAAGTAGGCGCCCTGCTCGACGAGCCGGTCGTGGATGGGGGACAGCTTGGCTCCCCGGGCGGTCTGTGGAGACCGGGTGGGGTAGTGCGCCTGGTACACCATGCCGAGTGACTCGGCGGTGCGGGCTCTGAGGTAGTCGGGGTCGCCCTGGTAGGTGCGCATCCGGTCGATGTTGAACCCGGTGACGTCGACGTCGGGCTTGCCGGTGACGATCCAGTGGGCCAGCACGCGCCCCAGGCCGCCGCCGATGATGATCCCGATGGAGTTGAGCCCGGCGGCCACGAAGTAGTTGCGCAGCTCGGGGGCCTCGCCCACGATCGGCTGCAGATCCGGGGTGAAGCTCTCCGGCCCGCAGAAGAACTCGCGGACGCCGATCTCCCTGGTGATGGGCACCCGCTCCATGGCCCGCTCCACATAGGGCGCCATGCGGTCCCAATCCGGCTGGATCCTCCCGAAGGAGAAGTCCTCGGGTACGCCGTCCACCATCCACGGCGCCGCTTCCGGCTCGAAGAGGCCGATCATCATCCCGCCGGTCTCCTCGCGGTAGTAGCCGAACGACGCCGGGTCCTCGATCACCGGCCACGTCTTGGAGATGCCGTCGATCTGGTCGGTGACCAGGTAGTAGTGCTCGGCGGCCTGCAGCGGGATGTTCACCCCGGAAAGGGCGCCGAGCTGGCGGGCCCACATCCCGGCGCAGTTGACCACGTACTCGGCTTCGATCACGCCTGCGCCGGTCTCCACGCCGGTCACCCTCCCGTCGCGTTGCAGAACACCGGTCACCGGGGTGTCCTCGACGATCCTCACCCCGAGGGCGCGAGCCCCTGCGGCAAGCGACATGGTGACGTCCGCCGGGTTGGCCCGTCCGTCCTCGGCGACGTAGAACCCGGCGAGCACGTCGTCGGTGCGGGCCATGGGGAAGAGGTCGCCGACCTCGGTGGGGGAGATCTCGTTGACGTCGACCCCGCAGTACCGGTTGAACGCCGCAACCCGTCGGTACTCCTCGAGGCGGTCGGCGTCGGCGGCCAGCTCGATGAAGCCGACCGGGGTGAACCCGGTGGCCAGCCCGGTCTCCGCTTCCAGCCGGGTGTACAGGTCGCGGGTGTAGATGCGCATGTCGGTCATGGTCTCGGACAGCGACCCGAAGGTGACGACGAGGCCTGCGGCGTGCCAGGTGGTGCCGGATGTGAGCTTGTCGCGTTCGAGCAGGACGACGTCGCTCCATCCCTGGTGGGCGAGGTGGTAGGCGACGCTGCACCCGATGATGCCGCCGCCGATGACGACGACGCGGGCCCGGTCGGGGAGGGTTGGTGTGTGCATGCCGGTGCGAACCTAGCTCAGATTCGACATCGAACATATGTTCGATTAGGATGCACTCCCGGCGAACGCGCCGGTTGAGGATGCCCGGAGGAAGAACCGGCGTGAGCCAGCTGCCAGCTACCAGCTACCAGCTACCAGCCCGACTCGCGACTCGCGACTCGCGACTCCCGTCTCTCCTCCCCGGGCAAGTCGCCTCGCTCACCGGACCTCCCGGATACGGGCTCACCCGGCTCGGGTTGGCCATGCTCGCCGAACATCCCGGCCCGGTCGCCTACCTGGACGTGCGCGGCTGGTTCAGCCCGCTCGCCGCCTGGGAGGCGGGGATCGAGCCCGACCGGCTGTTCATCGTCCGCTGCGACGACATCCTGCGCTGGAGCCGGGCCACCGCCGCCCTCCTGGAAGGCGTGGACGCCGTGTTCGCCGAGGTTCCCGGCGGGGTGAAGGACGTCGCCATCCGCAAGCTCGGCGCCCTGGCCCGCACCCGGCGCACCGCCCTCTACCTGCGCCCGCTCCGGGACCGGATCCCCGCCGGGGTGACCCAGCTCGCCGTGGAGGGAGAGGCGGTCAGCTGGGAGGGCACCGACCGGGGGCACGGGAGCATCGCCACGCGCCGGGCAGTGATGGCGGCGTCGGGAAAGGCCATGCAGGGGATCACCCGCAGGATCGAGATGGAGGACGATGGGTCGGACACTGTGCGTGTGGTATCCGGGCTGGTCGCTGCGCACCCCGGGTACGCCGCCGGCTGAGCCCCGCCAGGCCGTCGACGACTCCGGGCGGGTGGTGGCCATCAACCCGGCCGCCCATGCCACCGGGATCACCATCGGGATGCGCCGCGCCGAAGCCGAGGCGGTGTGTCCCACCGTGGCGACGGTCGTGCGTGATGTAGGCGCCGACATGGTCGCCTTCGAGCGGGTGGCGTCGGCCGTGGAGATCCTGGTGCCCCGGGTGGAGATCACCGAGCCCGGTGTGCTCTTCGTCCCGGTGGCCGGCGCCGTCGGCTACTACGGGGGAGAGGGCCCGCTGGTGGAGCGGGTGGTCAAGGAGATCGACGACCTGACCGGACCGGGCTACCGGATCGGGCTCGCCTCCGGCCCCTTTGCCGCCAAGCACGCCGCGGCCCGGGCCGAGGGGGACCCGCCGGTGCTCATCGTCGAGGACGACGCCGCCTTCCTCGCCTCCCTCGACATCGGCGCCATCGGCTCCGAGGAGCTCGTGGCCACGTTCCGCTGGCTCGGCATCACCACCCTCGGCGAGCTCGCCAGGCTGCCCCGGGGAGCGATCACCTCCCGTTTCGGCGCCATCGGGCTCGCCGCCCACCGCCTGGCCGCCGGGTCCGACCGCACCGTGTACCCGCGGGACATCCCGCCGGACCTCATCGTCGAGGAGCGCTTCGACCCGCCCCTCGAGGACATGGAACAGGTCGGGTTCGTGGCCCGGGCCTTGGCGGCCCGGCTCACCGAAGCCCTCGGAGCCCTCGGCACCGCCCCCTACAAGATCACGGTCGAGGCGGAGGCCTCCGACGGCTCGGTGCGCTCCCGGACCTGGCGCAGCGCCGATCCCCTCGACGACGGCGCCATCGCCGAACGGGTGCGCTGGCAGCTGCGGGCCTGGGTGGAAGGGCCCGGTGTCGGGGTGGCCGGAGGGCTGAGCGCCCTTCGCATCGATCCCGCCGACCTCTCCGGAGGTGGCCGGCAACTGGCCCTCGGCGAGGATGCCACCCGGGATCGGGAAACGCAGCGGGCCCTGGCCGCCACCCAGGCGATCGTGGGCATGGACGGGCTCCTCCAGGCCACTCCCCAGGGAGGGAGGGACC
>CAYQZO010000281.1:0-3325 GCA_964421925.1 uncultured Acidimicrobiaceae bacterium | reverse complement strand
CAAGACCGGAGCCCCGGCGCGCGGCGAGCGCACCGCCAAGTACAACGAGCTGCTCCGCATCGAGGACGATCTGGAGCAGGACGCTCGCTATGCGGGGTGGCGGCCCTTTGCGGTGAGGTCATGACCGCGACCCGGGAACGCCCCGTCCAGCAGCCGGCGCGCAAGCAGCGCTGGGGTTGGGTGTTGGCGGTGGTCCTTTTGAGCGCCCTCGCCCTCACCGTGTCCGGCGTGTTTCCGTTCCGTCAGCTCCTCGAGCAGCGGCAGCAGGTCGAGCAGGGCCGGGAACAGCTCGCCGCGCTCCAGGAGGAGAACCAGCGGCTGGAGGAGGACGTGGCCGCCCTGTACACCGACGAGGAGATCGAGCGGATCGCCCGCGACCAGTACGGCCTGGTCCGGCCCGGCGAGACCGGCTTTGTGGTGGTCGATCCTCCCGGATCGGGGAGCGTCGAGGAGACCGAAGTCGTGCCGGTCGAAGAGGAGCACCGGTCGTGGTGGGTGCGCCTCTGGGACTGGGTGACCGGCAACGACCTCCGCGACGATGGATGACGCCGCAATAGTCGAGGCACAGATCGGCCGCCCTCCCCGCTCCCCGGTCGAGGTCGTTGCCCGCTGCCCCCTCGGGCTCCCCGCCGTCACCGCGGTTCCGCCCTTTCTCGATGACGGCACGCCCTTTCCCACCCGCTATTGGCTGACCTGCCCGCTTGCGGTGAAGCGCCTTGGAAGGGTCGAGGCGGAGGGGGGCGTCCACGCCGCCGAGACGATGATCGCTGAGGAGGCCTCGTTTGCCGAGGCGTATGCGGCGGCGATGACACGCTACGAGGCCGAACGGGATGCCCTCGTCCCGGCCGACCACACCGGTCCGCGACCGGTCGGCGGCGTCGGCGGGTCCCAGGGCGGGGTCAAGTGCCTGCACGCCCACTATGCCGATCACGCCGCGGGCAACAAGAACCCGGTGGGGGAGTGGGTGGCGCACCAGGTCGAGCCTCTCAACTGCACCGTGCCATGTGTGGCGGGCGGGGAGCGCAACCCCGCCTGGGTCGAACCTCCGTTGCCGTGAACAAGGCCGCCGTCGACATCGGCTCCAACACCGTTCGGCTCCTGGTCGTCGACGACGAAGGCAACGACCTGGAGCGCCGCTACGTGGTCACCGGCCTGGGGAGGGGGGTGGACCGGACCCGATCCTTCCGCCCGGATGCGGTGGCCCACTCCCTGGAGGTGCTCGCCGACTACGCCGCGGTGATCCAGCAGCACGGCGCCAGCGCGGTGCGGGCGGTGGCCACCTCGGCGACGCGGGATGCCGAGGACGGCGCGGCCTTCCTCGACGCCGCCGAGCAGGTGCTCGGAATCCGACCCGAGGTCATCAGCGGTGAGGAGGAAGCCCGCCTCGCCTTCCGCGCCAGCCGGCTCGGCGATCCCGGCCCGGCGCCCGTGCTGGCCATCGACGTCGGCGGAGGGTCGACCGAGTTCATGTACGGGAGCGACGCACCCGACTACGTCACCAGCGTCGACATCGGTTCGGTCAGGCTCACCGACCGCCTGTTGAGCGAGCGCCCGGCGGCTGAAGCCGTCGACGCCGCCCGCACCGAGGTCGACCGGGCCTTCCTCGAGGTGGCGGTGCCCGGCCCGATCGGAACCACGGTGGGTGTCGACGGCACCTTCACCACGCTTGCCACCATGGTGCAGGCGGTGCCCTACCACACCCCGGTGCCCGGGGCGGTGCTCACCCGGGACGAGGTGACCGCCCAGATCGACCGGCTGGCCCTCCTCACCCTCGACGAGATCGAAGGGCTGCCCGGCATCGACCCCGCCCGGGCGCCGGTCATCCTCGGCGGTGCGGTGATCGTGGAGCGGGCCATGGCCAAGGCCGGGGTCGATGAGGTGGTGGTCTCCGGCCATGACCTCCTCGACGGGATCGCGGCGTCGATTCAATAGGGTTAGCACGGAGGCCGACCTCTGGACCTGCCCCAACTGCGGCCGGCAGAATGCCAACGACCCGGTCGACGTGTTCCTGAAAGCCGACCGCTAAAACGACTCGCGACTCGGAACTCTCCTATTCGTCCTTCTTCGCCGAGATCGCGTCCGCCATGTGCGAGGGCACTTCCTGGTAGTGATCGTGCTCCACCTCGAAGCGCCCCCATCCCTGGGTCAGGGAGCGCAGATCGTTGGCGTAGCTCATGATCTCGGAAGTAGGCACGAGTGCGGTGACCCGTTGCTGCCCGTTGGAGGTGGCCTCGGTGCCCTGAAGCTGGCCGCGGCGCGCCGAGAGATCTCCCATCACGTCGCCCTGGTACTCGGAGGGCACCGTCACCTGGATCTTGGAGATGGGCTCCAGCAGGATCGGGTTGGCCTGCTCCATCGCAGAGCGAAGCGCCAGCCGACCCGCCTGCTTGAAGCTCATCTCCGAGGAATCCACCGAGTGATGCTTGCCGTCGACGAGAGTGACCCTGATGTCGACGACGGGAAAGCCCTTCACCCCGCCGTCGGCCATGGTCTCCACGATCCCCTTCTCCACCGCGGGGATGAACTGGCGGGGGATGGCCCCGCCCTTGACGGCATCCACGAACTCGAAGCCCTCGCCCCTTGGCGTCGGATCCAGCTCGATCATCGCCACCCCGAACTGGCCGTGGCCTCCGGTCTGCTTCTTGTACTTGCCCTCTGCGGACGCGGACCGGGTCACCGTCTCCCGGTAGGGCACCTGCACTTCTTCGGTCTCGACGCCGACGCCGAACTTGCGCTCCAGCCGCTCGATCGTGATCGCCAGGTGGGTCTCCCCCATGCCCCTGAGCAGGGTCTGCTTGGTCTCGGGGTTGAGTTCGAGCTCGAGTGCCGGATCCTCGGCGAGCACCCGGCGCAGGGCGGTCGCCAGCTTGTCCTCGTCGGGCTGCGCCTTGGCGTGGACCGCGATGGCCAGCACGGGTCGCGGGCGCTCCATCGTGGGAAGGCGTACCGGCTTGTTCTTGGGGGCGAGCGTGTCGCCGGTGCCGGTGTCGCCGAGCTTGGCCACCGCAACGATGTCGCCGGCGGGCGCGGCGTCGACCAGCTCGGTCTCCTTGCCCACCATGGTGGCGAGCTTGGCCAGCTTCTCGTCGGTCCCCGAGCGGGTGTTGGTGAGCACCGTGTCCGAGCGGAGGGTGCCGGAGCGGACCCGCATCAGGGAGATCTGCCCGACGTAGGGGTCGGCGATGGTCTTGAACACGAAGGCAAGCGGATCACCCGAGGCGTCGGATTCGATCTCGATGATCTCGTCGCCCACCTCGATCATCACCGGGGGGCGGTCGGAGGGCGCCGGCCCCAGCTCGACGATGAAGTCGGCGAGGCGGTCCAC
>CAYQZO010000280.1:0-3346 GCA_964421925.1 uncultured Acidimicrobiaceae bacterium | reverse complement strand
TCATCGACAGCAACGACGACGTGATGCTCGGGGTCATGGCCGGCCTCGAGTTCGGCGTGGTCGACACCGAGCGACGCAACCCGTGGCTGGCGGCGTTCACCTCCGGGTTCCTCTTCCTGCTCGGTGCCCTGCCCGCGATCCTCCCCTTCACCTTCTTGGACAACACCCGGACGGCGCTGGCCGCAGCAGCAGTGCTGAGCGGCATCGCCCTGCTCATCGTCGGTGCCGGCAAGACCCTCATGACCAAGACCAACCCGGTGATCTCCGGCGTGGAGAACCTGCTCATCGGGTTCATCGGCGGCGGGATCAGCTTCGCCATCGGCCAGTTCGTGTAGGGCCTGATCAGCTCCTGAGCGGGATCACCACCACCCCGCGCTCATCGTCGATCACCCGCACCGAAGCCCGATAGTGCTCCTCGATGGCGCCTTCGGTGAGCACCTCCCTGGCGGTGCCCGTGGCGGCAACGCGCCCCGCCGAGACGAGGACGAGCGAGTCCGGGAACTGTCCGGCGATGGTCAGGTCGTGCAGGGCGCTGAGCACGGTGAGCCAGCGCTCCCGGCGGAGCTCGTCGACCAGCTCCATGACCTCCTGCTGGCGACCGATGTCGAGCCCGGTGGTGGGTTCATCGAGCAGTAGCACGGGCGTCTCCTGAGCGAGGGCACGCCCGATGACGGCCCGCTGCAGCTCGCCGCCGGAGAGCGTGGACACCGAGCGCCCGGCGAAGGATTCGAGGTCGAGGACGCCGAGCACTTCGTGGACGACGCTGAGGTCGTGCTCGGACTCGGAGCTCATCGGCCCCCGATGGGGGGTCCTGCCGAGGAGGACGTAGTCGATGACCCGCATGCCCTCGGGGAGCGTCGGGTGCTGAGGGACGACGGCCACGGCGCGTGCCACCTCGGTCGCATCCATGGCCCCGACCGGGCGTGCGCCCACCTCGACCCGGCCCTGTGCGGCGACGGCGGCGCTGAAACAACGCAGGATCGTGGTCTTGCCCGCACCGTTCGGTCCGATGAGGCCGACCCACGAGCCCGGATCCACCACGAAGGTCACGTCATCGAGGATGGTGGCGCCGTTGAAGCTAACCGTGGCACCGGCCATGGTGAGCCCGGCGTTCATCGATCGCCTCCTCTGCTCGCATGGAGGACGAAGGCGAAGAACGGCGCCCCGAAGAAGGCGGTGACCACCCCGATGGGGAGCTCCCCCGGCGAGATCACGGTGCGGGCGATCAGATCGGCCAGGATCAGGAAGGCGGCGCCGTACAGCAGCGTCAGGGGGAGCAGCACCTTGTACGAGGTGCCGAACACGAGACGCACGGCATGGGGGACGATGATGCCCACGAACCCGATGAGCCCCGACACCGAGACCACGGCCGCGGTGCCGAGCGTCGCTGCCAGCACCGTCACCGACCGGGCCCGGTTCGGGTTGACGCCGAGGGCGGCAGCCTCCTCGTCACCGACGCTGAGCACGTCGAGGCGCCTCCGGCCGGCAAGGATGAACCCGGCGGCCACCACCACATAGGGCAGCACCAGCAGCACCTCGTGCCACCCCACCGTGGTGAGCCGGCCCAGGATCCACCCGTACACCTGGCGCAGCGTGTCCGCCTCTCGCTGCTGCAGGAAGGTCTGTACCGCGGTGAGGAAGGCGGCGACTGCCACCCCGGCTAGGATGAGCGTCACCGACGACCGTCCGGAGCGGACCGAGTAACCCACCAGGTAGGTGAGGGCGACGCCGCCGAGCGCCCCGGCGAATGCGAGCACCGGGAGCGGATCGACCGGCCAGCCCGTGGCGTCGGGCAGGTAGGCGATGGCCAGGGTGGCGCCGACCCCGGCGCCGGCGGCGACACCGAGCAGGTAGGGGTCGGCGAGCGGGTTGCGGAAGGATCCCTGGTACCCGCCTCCGGCCAGCGCCAGGGTCGCCCCCACCAGGCCGGCGAGCACCACCCTGGGCAGCCGGATGTCCCACAGGATCGCCTGCTGGCGATCGGTCAGGCCGCTGTCCACACTGAGGAACGGCAGTCGGTCCGCCATCGATGCCAGGATGGCGCCGGCGTCGAGATCGGCGGCGCCGAACCCGATCGCAACGACCGACACCACAGCGAGGACGAGGGCGGCGACGAGCACCCACCACCAGCGGAGCGCGGCGGGTCTCGCCTCGATCACGCCCCGACCAGCCGTCCCACCGCGGCGGCGACCGCCGCCATGAAGTCGGGGATGCGCGGCCCCCAGCGTGAGGCGACGTCGTCGTCGAGCTCGACCACGCCCCCCGTCGCTACGGCGGTCAGCGTGTCCCAGCCGGGCCGGGCCGAGACCGTCGCCGCGTCCTGGGCGCAGCACCTGGTGTCGGCGAGGAAGATCAGGTCCGGATCGGCTTCGATGAGGAACTCGGCGGAGAGCTGCGGGTACCCGAATCCGTCGCTGTCGGCGGGGTCGGCCACGTTGACCAGACCGAACATGGCGTAGAGCGCCCCGACGAAGGTCGCCGACGTCGCCGAATACAGATCGGGTGACACCTCGTGGTAGTAGCTCATCCCGCCGGCGTCGGCGGACGACAAGAGCTCTTCGATCTCTGCCTGGATCTCCCCAACCAGCTGTGCCGCTTCGGCGGTGTTACCGGTAGCGGCCCCCAGCTGCTCGATCTGACGGAAGGCGTCTTCCAGATCGACGGCGGCGGGCTGCATGATCGCCGGGATGTCGATCGCCGCCAGCGCATCGAGCGTGACGTTGCCGGCGTCGAACATGAGGACCACCAGGTCGGCCTCCATTTCGGCGATGGCCTCGATGTTCGGCTCCAGGCCCGTCAGGTCGGTGCGCGGCGCCTCCGCCGGGTAGTTCGATTGATCGTCCACGGCCACCACCTGGTCGCCGGCACCGATGGCGAACAGGGTCTCGGTCGCGGTCGGCGACAGCGAGACGATGTTGAGGGGGCGCTCCCCGATGGTCACCGGGCCGTTCGCCGCCTCGATGGTGACCGGGAAGCTGGGGGTAGCCGCAACCGTGGTCGTCGTGGTCGTGGTCGTGGGTGCGCTGGTGGTGGTCGGATCGGCGGCCGACGAGCACGCCGTCGCCACCATCACCACCGCCACCACCGTCGCCAGGAAGTGTCTCATCGCCCCTCCTCTCGGAGGAGCCGACACGGAGGCGGGTCGCCCCTCCTCCGAAGGCGATGCCGCTCACCGGGCGGGAAGGCGGCCTGGCTCGTCCCCGAAGGGCTTCACAGTTGCGGGACAGCGCCGGATTCGCACCGGACTTCGCTTCCAACACGGAGCAGAGCGTCTTGCTCGTGCACCGGAAGGCTAATCGAAACGCTCAACGCTCAACGCTCAACGCTCAACGCTCAACGCTCAACG
>CAYQZO010000279.1:0-3354 GCA_964421925.1 uncultured Acidimicrobiaceae bacterium | reverse complement strand
GCAGCAACGGGATGACGCGGGCTGCGTCCTCGGCCGTCTCCACGCTGAGGAACACAAGGTCGACGTCGCCGGGGACCGGGACGTCGACGGTGTCGGCACGCGGTGCGACTTGGGGAGCAGCGGTCACGGTGCCGCCGAGCGAAGTGAAACGATCGATGAAGTACGCCTGGAGCAGGTCGGTGTAGGTCTGGTCGGGGTCGTAGAGGACGAGGGCGGTGCGGGCGCCAAGCTCTTCATACGCCCACTCGGCTCCTGCGGCCGCCTGGACGTTGTCGCCGAAGCAGGCGAGGAACAGGAACTCCGGAACCTGGCCCGGGAGGCGCGGAGAGGTGGCACCGCTGGTGAGGAACACTCTGCCCGCCGCGGCGGCCGGGGGCGCCGCGGCGAGCACCATGTCGGTGTCGGAGAGGCCGAGGAACGCCACGACGTCCGGCTCGTCGCGCACCATGCTCTCGACCCCCGCAGCCAGGGTGGCCGGTTCGCTGTTTCCTGCCACTTCCGCGAGGTCGAGCCGGCGATCGAGCACACCGCCCGATGCGTTGATCTCGTTGGCGGCCAGCATGCTTCCCTGCGAAGAGGGCACATCGAGGACGGCTTGAAACCCGGTCAGGTTGTAGACCGCACCCAGCCTGATGGGCTCGCCCACCTCATCCTGGTCGCAGGCGACGATGAGGGTGCCGACCAGCAGCACGATGGGGACCGCCCCGGCGATGCGCCTCCGCATGCGCCTTGACTCTAGGGGCCGATCCGGGGCGGAATCGGACGACCAGCCCTTCATCGAATCTTCACGGAGCCGAACCCGGTCGCTTCAAATCCCGAGTGTGTCATACGGGTATGGACACAGAAGGGAAAGGAATCCAGATGACGGCGAAAGCTCTGCTGCCACTGGCCATCGTCGTGTTGCTCGCCGTGTTCGCCGGCGCCGTGGCCGTCGCTGCGGCCACCGGATCCGACGACGACGAGACCACCGCCACCGTCCAAGTTCAGGATCAGGCCAGGCAGCGTCTGCAGATCCACGACCCGGGCGAGTGCGATGGCACCGGTCCCCAGATGCAGGATCAGGCACGCCTCCACGGCGGACCTGGAACGCAGGGACGGGGGCAAGCCGGAGGGACGACGGGCGGCTTCGGCGCCGGCCCACGCGACGGCACCGGCCCGCTCCACGAGGGACCGGCCGACGGATCCGGCAACCAGCACGGACGCCAGGGCGCATAACGGACAACGACCCGAAGGTGGGGCACTCGGTGCCGGTGCCCCACTTTCGTGGTTCCTACCATCGACGTGATGACTCCGGCCTCCACGGTCCTCGTGGCCGACGACGAGGCCAACCTGCGCAAGCTGGTTGGCTCCTATCTGCGCGCCGAGGGATTCGAGGTCATCGAGGCCGTCGACGGCAACGAGGCCGTGGCCGCGGTGAAGCGGCGCGCTCCCGACCTGGTCATCCTCGACGTGCGCATGCCGGGCATGGACGGGATCGAGGCCCTTCGTGAGATCCGCACCTTCTCCGACGTCTACGTCGTCATGCTCACCGCCCGGGCCGAGGAGACCGACACGGTGATCGGGCTCTCCGTCGGTGCCGACGACTACGTGACCAAGCCGTTCAGCCCCCGCGAGCTCGTCGCCAGGGTCAAGGCCGTGCTCCGCCGCGGCCGCCGCGGCCGATCCGATGCAGAGCCCGAGGTGTCGGCGTTCCCCGGGCTCGCCGTGGATCGGGCCCGCCGCACCGTCACCGTGGACGGAGCCGAGCGCGAGGTCACCGCGCTCGAGTTCGACCTGCTGGCGGCGCTCGCCGGGCAGCCGGGGCGTGTCTTCTCCCGTCGCCAGCTGCTCGAGGCGGTCTGGGGGTGGGACTACTTCGGGGACGAGCGGGTGGTCGACGTGCACATCAAGAACCTGCGCCGTGCCCTCGGCGACGATGCCGCCGACCCGACGTTCATCGGTACCGTGCGCGGCGTGGGCTACCGCTTCCTCCCCGATCCGCTTTGAGCCGACGACGAAGCCTGGAGGGACGCCTCATCGCCACCTACGTCGCCGTCGTGGTCGCGGTCATCGTCGCCGCGTCGGTGACGATCTGGCTGCTCACCCCGAGGTTCTTCCATCAGCGGATCCAGGCCCGGGAGGGTGGGGGACCCGGCCGGGGCGGCGGGTCCGGCGGGGTCGCCCTTCCTCCGCAGGTCGAGGACTCCTACAACGAGGCGCTCACCATTGCGCTCGTCGTGGCCGCCATCGTCGGCATCGTGCTCGCCGTCGTCCTGGCGGCGTGGATGACGCGACGGCTCCTCCACGGGCTCGCCGAGCTCGGAGAGGGGACGAGACGGCTCGCAGCCGGCGATTACCAGCGCCCGGTCGGGGAGCCGGCCGAAGCCGAGCTCGCCGCGCTCGCCGAAGCGATCAACACCCTCGGCGCCGATCTCGCCGCCACCGAGCGGACCCGGGCCGAGCTGGTGTCCAACCTCGCCCACGAGCTGCGCAACCCCCTCGCCACCATCGAGGGATACATGGAGGGCCTCATCGACGGCGTTCTCCCCGCCACCACCGACACCTACGGCACGGTGGCGGCCGAAGCGCATCGGCTCAAACGCCTCACCGACGACCTCTCGCTGCTGTCGCGCGCCCAGGAAGGGGCCCTCGACCTCGACCTGCAGCCGATCGACCTGGCCGACCTCGCCCGCGCCGTGGCCGAACGGCTTCGGCCCCAGTTCGACGCACAGGAGGTGCGCCTCGAGGTGCACCTCGACCAACCGCTCGAGGTCGTGGCCGACCCCGATCGGATCGCCCAGGCGATCACGAATCTGGTGGGCAACGCCCTCGGCCACACCCCGGTCGGAGGCACCGTCACCCTCGCCGGCGACCGCGCCGACGGCGCGTGTCGCATCAGCATCGCCGACACCGGTGCCGGGATTCCCCCGGATCAGCTCGACGCCATCTTCGACCGGTTCACCCGGCTCCACGACGAGCGCACCGGCAGCGGGCTCGGGCTCAACATCGCCCGCACCGTCGCCCACCTCCACGGCGGCGACATCACGGCGCACAGCGACGGGCCCGGCACCGGGGCCACCTTCGTACTCACGCTTCCCGGGAGCCGACCGGTGCGTTCATAGTCGCGGCGGAACCGTTCGGCCGCCGTGATTCCCCGCCGCTCCCAGTCGGCTCCTCACTCGACGAGATGGAGCGGATCGCCCTCGATGTGGGCGGACCAGGTTGTGGTGTCGGCGGTCCTCCCGGGATAGTTGTAATGGATCTTCCACCAGCAGTCGGCGGCGCACGCATAGTCGCCGGGCAACGCCACCCGGATGGTCACCAGCCAGTTGTTGAACCGGCCCCCGCTGCCCGAAGAGGTGCCGGTTGCGATCG
>CAYQZO010000278.1:0-3357 GCA_964421925.1 uncultured Acidimicrobiaceae bacterium | reverse complement strand
ACCAGGTTCGAGGTCGGCCGGATGCCCGCTTCCCGGAACGATCGCAGGACCGGTCGAGTCCACCTTGCGCGCCCCGCCGCCGCTGGACACGCCGATGCGCCTGGAGACCGATTCCGCATCGAGCCGGCTCACCGTGGACGGCCGTCTGGTCGGCGAGGCCGTGGCCGCCACCCTCGAGCTTGCGGTGCCCGAGGCGCCTTCGCTCGCCCAGGCGCGCGCCGCCAGCGACGGATTCCCGTTCTGGGACGACCATCCGATCCCGAGCTGCTTCGTGTGCGGGACCGACCGCCCCCGGGGCGACGGGCTCGGCATCTATCCGGGGCCGGTGGGCGATTCGGGGGTGGTCGCGGCGCCATGGGTCCCCGACGCGTCGCTTGGCGATCCGGAAGAGCCCCTCGATCCCCTCTTCGTGTGGTCGGCCCTGGACTGTCCGTCCTACTACGGCCTGGGCACCCAGCCCTTGGCTCTGCTCGGCCGCCTGACCGCCTCCATCGACGCCCTTCCCACCATCGGGGACGAGCTGATCACCATCGGTTGGGCCCTGGGCCGGGAAGGACGCAAGCACTACGCCGCTTCGGCCGTGCTCCGACCCGGCGGGGAGGTCCTGGCCCGGGCATCCGCGGTCTGGGTCGAGCTCGGCGATCGATGATGCGGCCGGCGGTCGTCGCAATATCATCCGCCCATGCTCGATTGGCCCGATGGCGAGACCAGGGACGCGACCGCGGTGCACGGCGACGCCGCCGGCTACAGCAAGCTGATCGCCGACAACGAGATCGAAACCCACCACACGCTGCAGACCTTCCGCGCCGTCATCGAGGAGGAGATCGGGTCGCGCCATGGTGAGGTCGTGCAGTTCGTCGGTGACGAGTTCCTCGGCGTCGTGCCCACCGCGTCGGGCGCTCTGGACGCCGCCGTCGCCATCCAGCGCCGCCTGGCCGACGCCAACGCCACCTTGCCCGAAGGCCGCCGGATGCGGTTCCGGCTCGGGCTCAACACCGGCACCATCTCCCTCGAGGAGGGCCTGTGGTTCGGTGACACCATCAACGTGGCTGCCCGATTGCAGGCCATGGCCGAGCGCGGCGGGATCAACGTCTCCAAACCGACCCTCGAGGGCGCCGGGGAGCTCCCGGTCCGGATCGAGTCGCTCGGTCCGCAGCGGCTGAAGAACATCCCGGAGCCGGTTCAGGCGTTCCGGGTGCACGACGAGCACGTCGAGGGGGTCGACGCCAAGCCGTGGCGGCGCCGCATCGTCCCGCCCAAGCAGCCCTCGCTCGCGGTGAGCCCGTTCGTCAACCTCGGCTCGCCCGACGACGCCTACCTGGCCGACGGACTGATGATGGGCCTCACCATCTCGCTGATGACGATCCCCGGGCTGCAGCTGATCAGCGAGAACTCGACGTTGGGGTACCGCTCGGAGGCGTTCTCCGCCCAGCAGCTCGGCCACGAGCTCGGGGTACAGCACATCCTGGAGGGCGCGGTGCAGCGCGCCGGTGACCAGCTGCGGGTGATGACCCAGGTCATCGATACCGGGACCGGTGCCACCGTCTGGGGGGACCGGTTCCAGGCCACCTTCGATGACGTGTTCAACGCCCAGGACACCCTGGTCAACGAGATCGTCAACGCCCTCGACATCGCGGTGATCGGCGGGGAGTCGGCTCGATCACTCCGCGCCGACGTGGACGCCGCAACCGTCGAGCGCATGTACCGGGGGCTCGCCCACCTCGCCGAGGGCACACCCGACGGCTTCAGCAGGGGAAGCGAGGAGTTCGATCGGGTGATCGAGCACGCTCCCGATGCGCCGCAGGGCTACTCGCTCGCTGCGATTGCCCGTCTCCTCGTTGCACTGGGGTCCCCCGACGACGAGGCCGCCTCGATGGAGGAGGCGGAGCGGCTTGCCCGACGCGCCATCGAGCTCCACGATCCGTGGGGACTGGGATATGCGGTCCTCGCCTATGCGGCGCTGCTCAAGCACGACTGGGCAGGAGCGGCCGACGCCGTGGAAAAGGTGATCGAGGCCCGCCCCTCCTGCGATCTCTCGTTCGGTATCGCCGCCAGCGTGTGCCGCTACCTCGGCCGCTGGGAGGAGGCAGTGGACCACGCCGACCGGGCCATCAACCTGAGCCCCCTCTTCGCCAACTGGTACCAGTCGATCCTCGCCGACGCCTACTTCGTCGGAGAGGAATACGAGAACGCCGCCGACACCGCCGAAGGTGTCGTCGCCGCCGACGAGGACAACCTCGATGCGCTCCTCACGCTTGCCGCCTCCCAGGCCGCCCTCGGTCGGGGCCGCCACGCCGCAGCCGCCGCCCAGCACGCCCGCAGCACGAAGCCGAGCCTGAACGTCGAAGTGCTCGCCGAGCACCTCCCCTTCGCCGACGCCGCCATCAAGGAGCGGTTCGTGAACCGGCTCCGGGAGGCGGGCCTCAACTGAGCTACCGGCTACCAGCTACCGGTTTCCGGCGAGAGCGAGACAGCGAACGTCGCTGAACTCGCCGGCAACGCCCCAGCTGCTACCGCTGTCGGTGGAGCGATAGACCGTTCCGGCGGTATCGCCGATCACGACCTCGTCGTCCACGACGGCCAGGCATCCGGTGTCGATGTTGGTGGTGAACCACTCAGGAAGCCCGTCTTCGCAGCGCTGCAGGCGAGTGCCGTCGAGATCGGTGCGGTACACCGCCGCCTGTTCGCCGCGATTGCTCCGCGATGCGGAGACGAACACGGTGTCACCGCTGACCGCCACCGCCCGGCAATAGCGAGCATGGAGGCCGTCAGTGTGGAACGTCCAGGTGTCGGCGCCGTCGTGGCTGATGGCGAGGCCCCGGGCGGTGGCAGCAAGCGCGACGCCGGCCCGGTCGGGGTGGGCGATCACCTCGTGGACGTCGGCGTGGATGTCCATGGTGTCCCGCCACACAGGATCGTCGGACCGGGAGCGAAGGATGCCACCGACGTGGACGTTGATATAGAGGGTGTGGTCGGCGTCGAGGGTCATCGAGCGCACATCTGCCGGGTCTCCCCAGGGGGTATACCAGCTGTCACGCCCCGGTGCATTTGCGAAGAACTCGTCCTCGGATACCTCCCCTTGGTCGAGGGCGAAGAGTCTCGCCTGGTTCGAGCCGACCCAGATCGTGTCGGGCGTCGGTTGGATGCAGAGCGCAGCCGCACCCTCCGGCATTTCCGCGACCAGCTTCCCGTTGTTGTGGATCCGGCCCTTGCCGTCGACTGCCCACCATTCAGATCGGTATCGCGCGATGTGGTTGATGCGGGAACCGCCGATCAGCTCGTCGGTGTCATCGCCGATCGAGAGCGCCCCGGTCGTGGTACCTACGAGAAGTGCGATGCAGGGCAACCCTACGTCGT
>CAYQZO010000277.1:0-3382 GCA_964421925.1 uncultured Acidimicrobiaceae bacterium | reverse complement strand
GCCGCGGCGATGAGGCCGAAGACGCCCATCAGCCAGGTGACGACGTGCACACCCACATCACGAGTAGGTGCTGGCGTCGCCGCCGGATGCGTACTCGACGTCATGCCAGACCTCCTTCCGTCACCTCAAGCATCACCAGCGTCACCGTGGGCGACTAGAGGCGAATGGCGGCTTGTGGCGAGGCCGGCTAGCCGTCCGCGTCGAGCAGCGCCTGCCAGCGCTCCTCGTCGACGCCGGACGGCGGGTGGCCCGGGTGGAAACGGGCGAACGCCACAACGAGGCCGTCGTAGCCGGCTGCGGTGAGCTCCTCGGCTCCGATCGGTCCGTGCTCGCGGTACTGCCGCATCGACACGGGCATGGTGAGGCCGACAGCCTCGAGCACGGTGGCGATCGACCTCCGTATGGCTCCGAGACAGCTCCGGGTCTTGCCCACGTCGTGGAGCAGGGCGGCGGCCACCGCCTCCTCGTCTCCGGGCCTGGACGCCGCCACCCGGCGCGCGACCCGGTAGGCGTGACGCTGGTCCGGGATCGCTTGTGCCCAGAACAGCCCGGCCCCTCCGGCATCGAGTCGGTCGTGCACGAATTGCTGCTCGGAAGGGGAGAGCGCGGCGGCGCCGACGTGCCCGAAGAAGCGGCCGATCAGGTGGAGGGCGCGGCCCCTACCCGTTGTTCTTGCAGTCAACGCAGCTTGTCGAGGTGGGTCGGAACTCCATCCGCGCCGCCCCGATCTCGTTGCCGCACACCTCACAGGTGCCGTAGCTGCCGTCGTCGATCTTGGCGAGCGCCTGGTCGATGGCGTCGAGGCGGGTCTTGAGGGATTCGACGAGGCCGAGCACCTCGGTGCGCTCGGCGGTGGCCGCTCCCCCATCGGCGAAGGCGTCCCCGTAGTCGATGGCGCCGGTGAGCTCACCGGATTCGTCGGCGCCGAGCTCGTGCATCTGATGCACGACTTTGGCCCGCTCCTGCTGGAGCTGAGCGGCAGCGGCGTCGAAATCGATGGTCGAAGTCATGTCGTGATCTTCCTGTGATCCCCGCTATCGGGCCCTCGGGTGCGCCGTTACGTACACCTCGAGCAAGTGCTGGGGGGACACATGGGTATACACCTGTGTGGTGGAGATACTAGCGTGGCCCAGGATCTCTTGGACGGTTCTCAGGTCCGCTCCCCCTTCCACCATGTGGGTGGCCGCGGAGTGACGCAGGACGTGCGGCGACAACCGATCTCTTCGGATGGCGGCCGTCTTCCCGTTCTTCTTCACGATCTCCCACACGCCCTGACGGGTCAGCGGGCGCCCCCTGGCGTTCAGGAAGAGACGGCCCGGATCCGACGATCCGCGGCGCAGATCCATCCGCACCGGGAGGTATGCGGCGATCGACTCCGCCGCATACCGGCCGAGGGGCACCAGCCGCTGCCGGTCTCCCTTGCCGGTGACCAGGGCGGTGCGCTCCTCGACGTCGACGTCGAGCACGTCCACGGTGACCGCCTCGGTGACCCTGCACCCGGTCCCGTAGAGGAACTCGAGCAGCGCCCGGTCCCGGATTCCGAGGGGCGTATCGCCATCGGGGGCATCGAGGAGGGCGAGCACCTCACCGACGGGCAGCGCCTTTGGCAGCGTGCTGCCCCGCCGCGGCGTCTCCACGAGCACGGTTGGATCCTCCGCGGCATGTCCCTCGGCAACGAGGAACCGGTGATAGCCGCGTACCGCGGCCAGCTTGCGGGCGATCGTCGATGCCGCCAGGCCTTGTTCGCTCATGTACCGGACGAAGCCCGGGGGTGGCTCGCCGAGGGCGAGGTACTGGCCGAGATCGCGTCGATACGCCTGCACCGTGTTCGCAGACAGCCCGCGCTCGGCCCGGAGTGACGCCAGATACTCCTCGGCGGTCGGCACGAGCGTGCTCATCGGAGGGAAGCGAGCAGGAGCCCGACCACCGTCTTGGCGTCGGGTATCTCGCCGGCGAGCGCCTTGGCGACGGCCTGGTCGAGCGGCATGGTGACCACGCGGGCGAAGCGTTCCTCGAGTCCGTGCGGGGTGCGGTCCACTTCGCCCACGCCCTCACCCAGAAAGATGGCGATCACCTCGTCGGTGACCCCCGGGCTGGTGACCACGTCGGCCAGGTGGGTCAACGTGGTCGCGGTCAGCCCCACCTCTTCCTTGAGCTCACGGATGGCGGCGTCCTCGGGGGCTTCACCCTCGACGTCGAGCATCCCGGCCGGGATCTCGAGAAGCGTTACATCGTGCGGTGCGCGGTACTGCTCGATCAGAGTCACCATCCCGTCGCCGACCGGCACCACCGCCACCGCGTCGGGGAGGCGCAGGACGTAACGGGAGCCCGTCACTCCGTCCGGAGCGGTGATCGTCACCTCGTCGAGACGGGTGAACCCGACGTCGAGCAGGGTCCGGCTTCCGGAGCTGTGGAAGCTCACTCAGGAACCAGCGGCGACCGCCTCGGTGGCCGCCAACGAGTCCGCCTCGGAGACGGCCCGGCGTCGCTCCAGGGCGGCGGCGACGAACCCGTCGAACAGCGGGTGGGGATCGTCGGGGCGTGACTTGAATTCGGGATGGAATTGGGAGGCGATGAAGTAGGGGTGATCGGGAAGCTCGATGATCTCCACCAACCGGTCATCGGGTGAGATCCCGGCGAACACCATGCCCGCTCCCTCCAATTCCTTGCGGTAGCGGTTGTTCACCTCCCACCGGTGGCGGTGCCGCTCGTAGACGACGCTCTCCCCGTACCGGGCGGCGGTCTTGGTCCCCTCGGTCAGCTTCGCCGGGTAGATGCCGAGGCGCATGGTGCCTCCCATGTCCTCCACGTCGTTCTGATCCTCCATGAGGTCGATCACCGGGTCCGGGGTGGTGGGGTCGAACTCGGTGCTGTGGGCGTTGGGATGGCCGAGCACGTTGCGGGCGAACTCGATCACGGCACACTGCAGGCCGAGACACAACCCGAGGAAGGGGATGCGCTGTTCCCGGGCCCGCCGGATCGCCTCGATCTTGCCCTCGACACCTCGGATCCCGAAACCGCCCGGCACCAGGATCCCGTCGAGTCCCTCCAGGTGGGACTCGGCGAGGAGGCCGTCCACCTCCTCTGCCGGAATCCAGCGCAGCTCGAGCTGGGCGTCGTTGGCGGCGGCGGCGTGTTTCAACGACTCGACGACCGACAGATAGGCGTCGGGAAGATCCACGTATTTGCCGACGAGACCGATGGTCACCAGACCCGTTGCGTCGTCCATCCGCTGCACCATGGCCTCCCACCTGGCCAGGTCGGGAGGCTCGGTCTCGAGCTCGAGCTCCCGGCACACGACCGCATCGAGCCCCGCCGCGTTGAGATTGAGGGGTACGGAGTAGATGTTGGTGGCGTCGAGGGCGTTGATCACCCCGTCCTG
>CAYQZO010000276.1:0-3388 GCA_964421925.1 uncultured Acidimicrobiaceae bacterium | reverse complement strand
ATCGGCGCCCACGTCGGAGCCGGCACCATGGTCGATACCTGGGCGACGGTCGGATCGTGCGCCCAGATCGGACGCGATGTCCACCTCTCGGGCGGCGTCGGCATCGGTGGCGTCCTCGAGCCGCCCTCGGCCCGGCCGGTGATCATCGAGGACGGCGCCTTCATCGGAAGCCGCTCCGTCGTCGTGGAGGGGGTCATCGTCGAGGAAGGCGCCGTGCTCGGGGCCCACACGATCCTGTCGGCATCGGTTCCCATCATCGACGTCACCGGCGACGAGCCGGTGGAGATCCGGGGTCGGGTGCCCGCCAATGCCGTCGTCGTGCCCGGCGGGCGCTTCAAGGACTTCCCCGCCGGCCGCTACCTGTTGCAGACGCCGCTGCTCATCGGCTACCGATCGGAGAGTACCGACCGCAAGACCTCGCTCAACGAGGCGCTGCGCACCTTCGAGGTGGAGGTGTGAGCCTCACCGACACGCTGGTCGAGCTGATCGACATCCCGTCCGTGACCGGCGAAGAGGAAGAGATCACCACCGCCCTCGAGTTCCGCCTTTCCGCCGGCGGTGCGGTCGAGCGGATGGGCAACGCGCTCGTGGTGGGGGAGCGCACCGGCCGCCCGCTCATCGCCCTGTACGGCCATACCGACACGGTGCCCGCCCAGGACAACGCCACCGCATCGGTGAGCGACGGACGGGTGCACGGACTCGGTGCGTCGGACATGAAGGCGGGCCTCGCGGTGATGGTGCACCTCCTCGAGGACGCCGACATCGCAGCCGGCCCCTACGACCTCGTCGGCATCTTCTACGACAAGGAGGAGGGCCCGCTCGCCGACAACGGGCTCGAGACCGTCCTCGACGAAGCGGCCTGGCTCGGCGAAGCCGACTTCTCGGTGGTGCTCGAGCCCACCGACCTCGGCCTGGAGCTCGGCTGCAACGGTGCGATGAACGCCGACGTCATCTTTCTCGGCGAGTCGGCCCACTCGGCCCGGCCCTGGCTCGGTGAGAACGCCATCACCAAGGCCGGCGCCTGGCTCGCCGACATGCACCGGCGCCGGCCGGAGACGTTCGAGATCGCCGGCCTGGAGTACCGCGAGGTGTTCTCCGTCACCACCGGCGTCGGCGGCATCGCCCACAACGTGATCCCGCCCCGCTTTCAGGTCAACCTCAACTACCGGTTCCCGCCCGTCTTCGACCTCGGCGAAGCAGAGAAGCGGCTCCGGGACGTGACCGCCGGGGCCGACGAGGTCGTCATCACCGACCGGGCTCCGAGCGGAACCATCCCGGAAGGCAACCCCCACCTGGATCGCTTGGAGCTCCTCGCCGGGTCCCGGCTGGCGAAGCAAGCATGGACCGACGTCGCCCGCCTCACCCTGCGCAGCATCCCGGCGGTCAACTACGGCCCCGGCGAGGTTGCCCTCGCCCACCGACCGACCGAGTCGGTTCCGGTCGAACACCTCGACGGCGCGTTCGACACGTTGCGCCGCTTCCTGCTCGCTTAGTATCTGGTCCCCAAGGAGGGACATGGCGATCTTCCGCAAGCCACCGGACAAGGCAGCCGCCCTTGGTGAGCTCGCGTTGTTCCACAACCTCTCCGACAAGGAGCTGATCGAGCTCGCCCACCACGTCGACGAGGTCTCCGTCGCCGAGGGCACGGCGCTCACCACCCAGGGCGAGTCGGGCGACGCCTTCTACTATCTGGTCGAAGGCGAGGCCGAGGTGAGCCGCGATGGCACCGTGATCGCCGATCTCGGTCCGGGGGATGTGGTGGGGGAGATGGCACTGCTCGACGGTGAACCGCGCTCGGCCACCGTGGCGATGACGACGGACGGCACCGTGCTCACCATGCCCCGGCGGGAGTTCCTCGGGGTGCTCGACGAGATACCGTCGATCGCCCACAAGCTGCTCGCCACGCTGTCGATGCGCCTGCGCGAGGCGAACCGCCGGCTGGTCGAATAGGAGGCGTCAGGCCTCGCTCGTCGCGACGATCTCCACCACCTGGAGCCGGGTCAGGAAGAACTGGACGAGGGGACCGATGCCGAAGGCGAACACCAGGGTCCCGACGCCGACCGTTCCGCCGAGGACCCAGCCGACGGCGAGCGCCACGATCTCCAGGATGGCGCGGATGAGCCCGATGGGGCGGCCCGTGATGCGGGCAAGCCCGGTCATCAGCCCGTCCCTGGGACCGGGACCGAGTCCGGCACCGATGTAGTAGCCGGACCCGATGGCGACGATGACGACGCCACCGAGCATGGCGAGCCACTGAGCGGCGGCGGCGTCGAGCCGTTCGGGCAGGACCAGGAGCGACAGGTCGAGGGTGAGCCCGATGATGATGGCGTTGGCGATGGTGCCGATGCCGAGCTTCTCCTTGAGCGGGATCCACAACACCAGTACGGCGAGCCCGGTGATGATCACCACCGTGCCGATCGGGATGCCCGTTTGCTCCGAGACCCCCTGGTGGAACACGTCCCAGGGGGAGAGTCCGAGATCGGCGATCACCATCAGGGCGAGCCCGAAACCGAACAGAACCAGGCCGAACACGAGGCGGGCCAGCCGGGGCCAGAGTTCGGGGGGTCGTGGGATCGGGAGCATCGGGAGAAGGTAGTTGCTTGTCCTCTGCTAGAACCACATCCTGCATGCGAGATTCCTTCTCCAACGACAAGGTGACGCTGCGGCCCGTCGCCGAGCAGGACCGCGACGACATCTTCGGCTACATCAACGCGCCCGAGCTGCGCGGTCTTCGGCAGCTGGAGAACGACCCGCTGGCTCCCCTGTCGGAGAAGGCGATCGATGGTGCCATCGAATCGCTGTCCGACACCGACAAGAAGCTCGGCCTGGTGGTGGCGCCCACCGGCCAGGACGTCGTGGTGGGTCACGTGGTCAGCGACTGGCGATGGGATGCCGGGTCGCCGTTCGTCGGGGTCGCCATCGCTCCCCGCCATCGCAGGCAGGGCTACGGCTCGGCAGCCCTCGACGTCATCCTCGGGCTGCTGTTCCGGCAGACCGTGGCGTTCACCGTGCAGGCCTGGACACCATCGTGGAACGAGGGCGGCATCGCGTTCGTCGAGGCCATGGGGTTCAGCCCGGCGGGTGCGATCCGGCGCGCCGGCCGCCGCCACGACGACTGGTACGAGGATCTCGCCTTCGACCTCCTCAAGCGGGAGTGGCAGGAGCACCGATGATCGAGGGACGCTACTGCAGGTTGCGCGAGCTGCGGGAAGGGGATCTGCAGCTGCTCGCCAACCTGCGCCACGACCTGGTGACCCAGGCGTGGAGCCGGACACTGCCACCTGACTACACGCTGGAGATGATGCGGCGGCGGTACTGGGATCGCGACTTCTCTTACCACCCGAAGATGGGCATGTTCATCATCGAGAACCGCCAGAGCAGCGACCCG
>CAYQZO010000275.1:0-3400 GCA_964421925.1 uncultured Acidimicrobiaceae bacterium | reverse complement strand
GGTCGCCGACCAACCGCCACACCCAGGGCCTGAACACGAGCAGGAACCCGGCTGCGGTGAGGGCGACGGCGACGGCGGCAGGCCCGAGCGACGCGAACCCATCGAGGGCCTGAATCAGGACGACCAGCCCGGCGAACATGAAGAGGCCGCCCAGGATGACCCGACCTCTCGTCGGTGCGGCGGCGCCTCCATCGCCGGCGAGCTGGGTGAAGGCCGACTGGTAGTCGTAGCGCCCCCGGTCCAGGATGAAGGCGAGCCCGAATGCGATCAGGTTGATGGTCCACACCAGGGCGTCTCCGAACCACAACCCGATACCGTCGAGCAGGAAGAGCGACCCGATCCAGATCGCCCCGAGACCGATCCCCTGCCGCACCGAGAGCGGTGGGTGCGGAGTGTGCTGGGGTTGCTCGGTGTCGTCCGGACTGAGCGCCCAGGCGCCGGCATACAGCAACACGCCGAGTCCGCCGGTGAAGGTGAGCACCACGAAGGCGGCCCGCACGTAGACCGGCGACACCCCGATGCGGAGGGCGAGGCCGGCGGCCACCCCGGCGATCACGCGATCGTCGGTTCGCCGGACCAGCCAGGCGGTGCGCTCTACGGATTCCACGGTCTTGGTTGCCACCGCCCGATGTTGTCACAGCCTGGTTGTGTGGACAACCGGGGACGGCCCGATACGGGCCCTGAGATCTCAGGGTTCCCGTAGGGGGATACCCGATACCACGACGGCGCCGGGACCATCACCATGAGAACATGATGAGCGATGCCGACACCACCCTCATGACCGACGACGTCACCACCTCTCCTCCGCGCCGCCTGGAGCGCGATCCGGAACAGCGGATCATCGCCGGCGTCGCCACCGGCCTTGGCAACCGGTTCCAGATGAACCCGTGGTGGTTCCGCTGGGGGTTCATCCTCCTTGCCTTGTTCGGAGGCCTCGGCCTCGCCCTCTACGCGGTCGGTTGGCTGCTCATACCAGAGCGCGGCCACAGCGATCCGCTTGCCGTCGAGATGATGCGCCGCGTCGACGGCAGGGACGCCTCGACGTGGATCGGGATCGCGCTGGTGGTCGTGGCCGGCTTGATCGTGATCGGGTGGATCGGCTGGCTCGACAGCGCCCTGTTCTGGGCAACCGCCCTCGTCGTGCTCGGCGTCCTCCTCTACCAGGGTGACATCCGGATCAGCGGCCCGCCACAAGAACCGGCGCCACCGCCGGGTGGGGCTGCTGAGGAGACCGCGGAGGACCAGCAGGCGGAGGAGCCACCCGCCGGGGGGGATGCCGGCGGTGAGGAACCTCCCGCTGAGCTCTCCGGTGTCGCCGCGGCGCCTGTTCCGGCGGCCCCGCCCAAGAAGCGGTCGATCACCGGGCCGGTGACCTTTGGCGCCACCCTCGTCGTTCTCGGTGCCATGGCGTTCGCCGACGTCGTCGGGTGGACGAACCCTTCCTTCGCCGACTACGTGGCCGCCGCCCTCGCCGTGTTCGGCGTCGGGCTCCTCGCCGGCGCCTGGTGGGGCAAGTCGGTGGCGGTCATCATCGTGGGCGTCCTGCTCCTACCCGTGCTGTTCTTCGCCAGGTTCGTCCCGGTCGACTTCAGCGGCGACTTCGGGGACGTGCGTTTCGCGCCCGCGGTGCTCGCCGATGTCCAGCCGGTCTACGAGCTCCAGGCGGGGGAGTTCGTCCTCGATCTCACGGACGTCGACTTCGCCGGAGCGACCCGGCAGGTCGAGGTCAACGTTGGGGCAGGCGACGTCGTCATCCGCCTCCCCGCCGGCACCGGCCTGGAAGTCGACGCCGCCGTCGGGATCGGCGAACTCTCGCTGCTTGGCAACCGGTCCGCGGGCTTCGCCCTCACCCGGGTGGAGACCCGGTCGGGACCGGGCCTGCTCTTCGTCGACGCCAACCTCGGAGCGGGATCGCTCCGCATCAGTCAGGAGGGATGACATGACCGATCGACTCGACATCGTCTCATTCGTCTTCGGGTTGGTGTTCCTCGGTGCGGCCGCCGCCTACGTCACCGACGAGTATCTGTCCGTCGACCTGGACACGCGGTGGGTGTGGCCCGTCCTCCTCATGGTGGCCGGCGTCGCCGTCCTCGCCGGCACCCTGCGCCGGGTGACGGCCAACGGGGACGACGCAGGGGACGAAACGGCAAACCCAGGGTTCTAGTCCCGCTATACGCCGGTGCGAACCCTGGGTTCGCAGCGTTACCCCAGCCAGCGGGCCAGAGAGACCCCCGTGACCACCCAGCCGGCGAGGGCGGCAACGGCCAGGTAGGCGATGACGAGCCGGGTGTCGCCGAGCTTGCACCGGCTCTTGGCCAGCCCGTTGCGACGGGCGTTGCCGTAGCCGACCACCCCGATCGTGCCGAAGATGGCCACCGTCAGCGGTGGCGTGATCAACCACGAGATCACGCCGATGGTCGTGTAGATGCACAGCTGCAACGGATCGAACTCTCGCGGCGCAGCCTCCTGCGGGCCCTCGGTGAACACGGCCGGCGGCTGGTCTCTCACGGTGATACCTCCACTGGTTGCAGGGTCAACGGAACCGACCCCTCCCGGGCTCCGGCCCGTTCCGAGATCTTCTGCCGGGCGAGCTGGGGCCAGGCCTGGACGGCGCAGAACGGGGCACATTGGTCGAGGTCGGCCTCGCTGCGGGTGCCCACGTGCACGCAGCACTGGATGAGGCGCTCCTCGATCATGGTGTTCATGTCCATGAACGGCTTGACCGTGATCCGCTTCACCCGGGTGGCGAGCGCATCGCGCAGCCGATCGCCGTTGCCGCTTGCCCCCGCCGCCATGCGCAGCAGCGAGGTGATGCCGAGGTCGCAGCTCTCACAGACGGTCCGGATCAACTCCCCGACGGTCGGGTGGCTCAGCGAGCTCTGCTCCGAGAGCAGCCCGAGCAGGGACGCCTTGATGGCGGTGCGCAGCTCGGCGGGCAGCTCTTCGTCGGCGATCCGATTGGCCACCAGGTCGAGGTGCTCCAGGAGCCGGTCGTGGCCGATCAGCGACACGAGCGACCGCCACCGGCCTTCGTCGTCCCGGATCATGTAGCCGACGCTGCAACAGTGCGGGTGCGAGCAGGGGAGGGCGGTGAGGTCGCGCCAGGTGACCAGGTCGCCGGTCTGGGGCCCGAGCCTGGCGAGCACACCGGTGTGGGTGAGCCGCTCCAGGGGATTGATGGCGCCGGAGCGGCCCGATCCGAACTGGGGCTGGATGGAGACACCACCCACGTACGGCGTGTCCAGCGCGTGACGCACCACCGCGCCGATCTCGTCGTCGTTCACCCCGAGCGCTGCGGTCATGGTCAGCGTGATGAACACTCCGGCGTCGCTCAGCCGCTGCACCGCTCGCTCCTTCATCGCCCGCAGGTCGGCGTTGCGGTGGTGCAGGTAGGTCTCCC